>NZ_JBIVJB010000010.1:0-95676 GCF_044750025.1 Pseudomonas sp. NPDC088885
TGCTTTAAGCACCCCGGGCATTCAGCTTGCCAACCATCCCTCTCATCCCGATTCTAACTCCTACGCAAGACACAAGCGGGCTTGCTCGCGAAGGCGGTGTGTCAGCCACATCAGTGCAATGTGTGCCGACGCCTTCGCGAGCAAGCCCGCTCCCACAGGGGATTGGGGGATGGCTGGGGAGTCAATGTGCGCGGTCGAGGCCGGCGAGCAAGGCGCTGTCGCGGCTGTAGATGTCCGGCGCGTAGCGCACGTGGCCGTCGCTGCCGACTTGCGCCGTCCAGTAGGTCATCAGGATCGGTACCGGTGCAGACAGACGAAATTCGTGAGTCGTCCCGGTCGCCAACAGCGTTTCGGTACGGGCCTTTTCCGCCGGGCTCAGCAACAAATCGCGCAGCTGCATCGGGTGCTCGACCCGCACGCAACCCGAGCTGAACGCACGCGGCCCCTTGTCGAACAGCGCCTTGCTCGGCGTGTCATGCAAGTACACCGAGAACGGATTGGGGAAGCGAATGACCATCTGCCCCAGCGGATTGCGCGGGCCGGCGTCCTGACGCAAAAGGATGTTGCCGGGATTGTCCCAGTCGACATCCGCCGCGGCCAAAGGCTGGCCGTTGGCATCGAGCACTTGCAAATTCTGGCGGCTGAGGAAAGTCTGATCCTTGCGGATCGCCGGCAGTTTGTCTTCTTTCCAGATGGTCGGCGGCACCGTCCAGGTCGGGTTGAGGGTCAGGCGCGTGACGCGAGATTTCAGCAGCGGTGTCTGCCGCTCGGCGCGTCCGACCTGGGTACGGGTCTGCCACACCGGTTGGCCGCCCTGATACAGGGTTAATTCGGCAGCGGCGACGTTGACCAGCAACCCGTCGGGCTCCATGTCCTGCGCCATCCAGCGGAAACGTTCGAGGTTGACCCGCAGCTGCTCGCGCCGCGTCAGCGGGCTGATATTGAGTTCAGCAATCGTTCCCGGCCCGACCACGCCGTCGGCCTGCAACGAATGATTGGCCTGAAAACTTTTCACCGCCTCGACCAGCACACCCTCGTAAGCGTTGCCCGGCGTGCTGCCGGCGTGGGCCAGATAGCCTTCGCTGTACAGACGCTGAGCCAGTTCCGGAACGCGTTTGTCTTCCATGTCCGGACGCAGCAACGGCCCATTACCGACCGATTGCCACTGCGGCAAGGCCTTGAGACGTTGTGCGGCGTAGAGGTGACGCAGGCTCTGATATTGCGCGAGGTGTGGACGCGCGCGATCGAAGGCGCCCGGAATGTCCTGCATGCCCGGCACGGCAATCGCCAACAATTCCGCCTGACGGTCACGCGGGGTGTCATCGGCATGCCACAGCGGCTCGAAGTGCGACTGCAACAGGCTGCCGTAATGCAGATCCTGCAGGGCTTGCAGGTAGTAGCGGCTGATGTCGATGTCGGCGCAGAGTTCGCCATCTTGCGGAGGAATGCTCGCTACTGGGTAGCGTTTTGGATTCAGGCCATCGTCGGCCAACAGCGGCAATTGCGCTTGTAAAGCCTGCAAACGTCCGGATTCACTGGCCCACACTGGCATCCAGTCCTGCTGTTCATAGAACGCCTGCAACTGGGTCAACGCCGCCACGCTCAGACGCGAAGCAATCGCCGGACAGGCCTGCGGCAGACTGATCAAAACAGCCTGCAACGGACTCTGCGGTTCGACCGGCAACTCGGCCGGTGGCGTCGGCAGCGTCTGCAAGGGCGGCAGCGGCTCATCGGCACAAGCGACAAACGGCGCAGCGAGCAAACAAATGCTCAAGTAGCATGCGTACTTTTTGAACAACTGCTTTACTCCAATCCATGGCCGTCCAGATGACGGTCAACCTTACAACAGGTGTGCTGAACAGTCAGGCTCGATCTTCGGGCGTGGCGGTTATGACTGGGAGTCAGGAGCCAAAGTGCCAAATGAGTAGCAAGTGAGGACACTTTATAAATGTTGACGTTTTTGCGCCGACTTCTGCTGTCCACCGCGACCCTTGTCGCTGTGACCAGTCCAGTTTTTGCCGCCGGCAAACCATCGCCGGTTCTCTACAACAGCCTCGCCCACGCCGCGCCAGAACTCAATCCCCAGGCGCTGAAAGGTGCATTAAGCGCCATGCAATGCGCGGTCAACAATGGGGCGAAGCCGTCCCGCCATCTGGCCGTCATCGATTATTCGCAACCGTCCACAGAACGCCGCTTGTGGATTTTCGACCTGAGCAAACAGAAGTTGGTTCTACGCGATTTGGTGGCGCACGGTTCCAACTCCGGCGAAAACTTTGCCACGCAGTTTTCCAACCGTGAAGGCAGTTATCAATCCAGCCTCGGCCTGTTCCGCACGCAGGAAAGTTACAGCGGCGCCCACGGTTATTCGTTGCGCATGGACGGTCTGGAACCGGGCTTCAATGACATGGCCCGCGATCGCGCAATCGTCATTCACGCCGCCAGTTATGTGAATCCATTGTGGAGCAAGAAACAGGGACGCATCGGCCGCAGCCAGGGTTGCCCGGCGGTTCGGCCGCAGATTGCCAAGCAAGTGATTGATCGATTGAAGGATGGCCAGTTCATGTTTTCCTGGTACCCGGATCAGCGCTGGCTGAAATCCTCGCCGTACCTCAACTGCCAACCGCAGCAGGTGGCGAGCATCCTCAGCACCCACGCCAGTTAACAAAGCACCACAAAACTCTGTGGGAGCGGGCTTGCTCGCGAATGCGGTGGGACAATCAACCTATCTGGTGACTGACCCACCGTATTCGCGAGCAAGCCCGCTCCCACAATTCTGATTTGCGTCAGGCACAGACCTTCGTTTCATTACAACTTTGTCATTCAGCTGTCGGTTTGCCGTGCGGATCGCTCGGTAGCCTGATGTTGTCCCGGCGCTAACGCCGATCAACACCAACCACTGAGTGACTGACCATGAAAACCCTCCTGCTCGCCCTCACCACCCTCCTCGCCACCGGTTCCGTGTTCGCCGCGAACATGCCCGACACCGCCGTCATCCATGACAAATCCGCCTTCTACGTCAATCTGGATGTCGACAAAGTCCTCTCCAGCACCGATATTTCTCAGGCCTGCGGTGTGGTTCCGGCGCAACTCAACTACCTCGACCATCAGGGCCGCGAACATGTGCTGAACTATGACGTGCAAGGCAGCGGCTGCATCAATGACCATTGAGAGTGATCGATGAATATTCTGGTTGTCGAAGACGAACCCAAGGCCGGCAATTACCTGCTCAACGGTTTGCAGGAACTCGGCTACAGCGTAAGCCTGGCGCGCAACGGCGCCGACGGTTTGCACCTGGCGCTGGAACACAGCTTCGACGTGATCGTGCTCGATGTAATGATGCCGAAAATGGATGGCTGGGAAGTCCTGCGCCGACTGCGCAAGGAGGCCGACACGCCGGTGCTGTTCCTGACTGCCCGCGACGACATCGCCGACCGCGTCAAAGGCCTCGAACTGGGCGCGGACGATTACCTGATCAAACCGTTTTCCTTCGCCGAACTGGTGGCGCGCTTGCGCACTCTGACCCGGCGCGGGCCGATTCATGAAGACGAACAACTGCAAGTCGCCGACCTGCAAATCGACGTGCTCAAACGCCGTGTGAGTCGCGGCGGAGTGCGCATCACCCTGACCAATAAAGAGTTCGCCTTGCTGCAACTGTTCGCCACGCACACCGGGCAAGTGCTCGCCCGTTCGCTGATCGCGTCGCGGGTGTGGGACATGAATTTCGACAGCGACACCAACGTGGTCGACGTCGCCGTACGCCGCTTACGGGCGAAAATCGATGACCCGTTCCAGCTCAAGCTGATCCACAGCGTGCGCGGCATCGGCTACCGTTTCGACACACAGCCATGAGCGCGAAACGGGCTTATTCCCTGACCCTGCGCCTGGCGCTGGTGTTCGCCCTGCTCGCCTTCGCGTCGCTGGCCGGGCTCGGCGCGGCGCTGTACAGCGAGCTGGAAGAACAGCTGATTCGCCGCGACGACATCTCGCTGGTCAGCCGCGTCGACCAGTTGCGCACCTTCCTTAACGACAGCAACACCCTCGAGCTGATCAAGAACAAACCGGCGCTGTTCCAGAACATGCTCGGCAACCGCGAGGCACTGCTGACCATCGGCGCGCCGGGTGAACCGCCATTGCTGGTGGTCAATCCGGGCAACCTGACCACGCCGACATTGCCAGCGGTGCCGATCAATCACACGATGACGCTGAACGATGTACAGCATCTGCCGAACGTTAACGGCGTACCGTTTTCGGCGGTGGCGGCTGAGATCGACTCTGGTGAACTGGGCAATCTGCAAGTCACAACCGGACGCCTGATGAGCGAACGCACGGCGATGCTCGCCAATTATCGTTTGAGCGTTTATGGCCTGGCGACGTTGGCGGCGCTGCTGCTCGCAGTGATCGGCTGTTTGCTGGTCTATCGCGGTTTGCTGCCGTTACGCCGATTGGCCAGGCACGCTCATGGCATCGGTGTCGGCAATCTCGGCGAACGCCTCGACAGCCAGGGCGCACCACGAGAATTGCTGCCGATGATCGATGCGTTCAACGCCATGCTCGATCGCCTCGCCAAAGGTTTTGCGCAGTTGAGTCAGGTGTCCACCGACATGGCTCACGAACTGCGTACGCCGATCAATAACCTGCTCGGCGAAACCCAGGTCGCCCTGCATCAGAACCGCAGCATCGAAGCCTATCAGCAGTTGCTCGCCTCCAATGTCGAAGAGCTGGAACGGCTGACGCGGATGCTCGACAACATGCTGTTTCTTGCGCGCACTGATCCGGCGAGTGCGCTGAGCCAGCGTCAGGAGCTCGATGCGGCGGACGAGATGCAGCGCATTGCTGATTATTTTGAAGGGTTGGCGGCGGACGTTGGCGTGTGCATTGAAGCGCGTGGCAGCGGTGTGATCTGGGCCGAGCCGATGTTGCTGCGGCGGGCGCTGGCGAACCTTTGCGCGAATGCGATCAAGTACGGTGCGGCGGATTCGACAGTGCAGGTTGAAGCGATCGCTGAGCCTGAGGGCAGTTATCTGCGGGTGCGCAACCACGGCGCGACCATTGCGCCTGAGCATCTGGCGCGGTTGTTTGAGCGCTTTTATCGCGTGGATCAATCGCGCGAGCGTTCGGCACAATCGAATGGTTTGGGCCTGTCGATTGTTGCGACGATCATGCAGTTGCATCAAGGCCGGTACAGCGCCAGCAGTGCTGATGGCGTGACCTGCTTCGAACTGTTCTTCCCTGCTCGCCAAACCCGAGACTAACGATCACCGCCATTCCCCTGTGGGAGCGGGCTTGCTCGCGAAGGCGGCGTGTCAGTCAGCACAGTGTTGCCTGATTCACCGCTTTCGCGAGCAAGCCCGCTCCCACAGTTGAACTGCGTTCGGCTTATGATCAATGCAATGAACGCTATTGCCGTGGCGACCGCAAAGGTGATGTGTAAACCACTGGCGATTGCAGTCGCCGGCGCCTCCGTCGGATCCCCCGCCGCCAGTGCAAACACCGCGCCCATCACCGCCGCCCCGGTGATCAAGCCCAGATTACGCGCCAGCCCCAACAGCGCCGAGACTACCCCGCGCTGATCCTGACTCACGCCGGCCATCAACCCGGTGTTATTGGCTGCCTGAAACAGCGCATAACTAATGGCAACCATCGCAATCGGCAACACGTACGCAAACACGCCAAGGCTCATCGGCAACGACGCCAACAATCCACAACCACAAGCCAATCCCAGCAACGCACCCGGCACGATCCGGCGAGCGCCAAAGCGATCCACCAGACGCCCGGCCGGCACACCGCCAAACGCCGACAACATCGGTCCGACCGACAACACCAGTCCAACCATGGTGCTGCTCAAACCCAAACCCCGGCTCAAGTAAAACGGCCCAACCACCAATGTGGTCATCATCACGGTAGTCACCAATAACGTCAGCAAGAGGCTGCTGCTCAATCGCCGGTCGGCAAACAGCGACAAGCGAATAAGCGGCGCCTTCACCCTCATCTCGATAAAAACAAACAGCCCCGCACCGCACGCGCTGACCAGCAATAACGGCAGGGCCAGACCTGTCAGCGTCATCGCCAGCGCATAAGCCGCCAGCGTCAACACCAACACCCCGGTGCCGAAATAATCAAAGGCAACCCGTGTGCTGATCGCTCGATCTGCCGGCAGATAGCGGAACACCAACCACGCATTGAGCAAACCCAGCGGTACGTTGAGCAGAAAAATCGAATGCCAGCCGAGATGCGCCATCAACAATCCGCCCAGCGACGGCCCGAGGGTGGTGCCGGTCGCTGACATGGTCGCCAACAAACCCATCGCACTGCCCGCCCGTGACTTCGGCACCGCATCGGCCACCAACGCGACCGTCAAGGCAAACATGATCGCCGCGCCAACGCCTTGCACCGCTCGCGCGCCGATCAACCAACCCAGTCCCGGTGCCAACGCACAACACAACGAGGCAGCGGTGAAAATGCCGATGCCGATCAACAGTAATCGGCGCCGACCGATGCCGTCGCCCAGTCGCCCGACGCTGACAATCAGCGTGGTGACTGTCAGCAGGTAAGCCAGAACGATCCACTGCACCTGTTGGAACGTCGCATCAAACGCCGCCGCCAGCATCGGTAAGCCGGCATTGGCAATGCTGGTGTCCAGCGACGGCATCAACATCGACAGGGCCAGACTGGTCAGCGCCCAGCGGGCTGATGTGTTCAGGGGTTCTCGGGGCATCGTGCGTTCACTTGGCAGAGGTGATGCTGCATAGCCTGAGCCTCGACAATACAAGGCACAAGACGCATGCTTTGCACTCGATACCTGCATGGAACGCCATGTCATGTCCGCACCCGATCTGAACCTGTTGATCACCCTCGACGTGCTGCTGCGTGAAGGCAGCGTCGCCCGCGCGGCCAAGTGCCTGCGATTGAGTCCTTCGGCGATGAGTCGCGCCCTGGCCCGTCTGCGCGAGACCACCGGCGATCCGCTGCTGGTGCGGGCAGGTCGCGGTCTGGTGCCGACGCCGCGTGCATTGCAATTACGCGAACGTGTCAGTCATCTGGTGCAGGAAGCCGAGGCGGTTTTGCGCCCTGCCGAGGTTCTCGACCCGAGCCGCTTGCAACGCACCTTTACCCTGCGCAACACCGACGGTTTTGTCGAAACCTTCGCCGCCGCCCTGCTCGCACGCATCGCTGAAGAAGCGCCCGGCGTGCGCCTGCGCTTTGTGCAGAAGGCCGACAAGGACAGCACGCCGCTGCGCGAGGGCCGCGTCGATCTTGAAACCGGCGTGATCGACGACAGCACCGACCCGACGCTGCACAGCCGCATTCTGTTTCAGGATCACTGGATCGGTGTGGTGCGTGAGGGGCATCCCTTGAGTTCAGGGAAAGTCAGCAGCAAGCGTTTTGCCGGTGGCGAGCACATTCTGATTTCCCGACGCGGGCGCAGCAGCGGCCCGGTAGACGAAGCGCTGCTCGCACTCGGGCTGACGCGGGACATCGTCACCTCGTTCGGCGGTTTTTCCGCGGCGCTGACGCTGGTGCGCGAATCGGATTTGATCGCCACTGTCCCGGAGCGCCACACCAGCAAACTGCGCAGCGGCCTGCACAGTTTCGCCCTGCCCTTCGAGATGCCGCCGATCAGCGTGTCCATGCTTTGGCATCCGCGCATGGACGCTGATCCGGCACACCGCTGGTTGCGCGATTGTGTGCGTCAGGTCTGCGCCTAACGCGCGTCGCCACCGGCCGGTTTATAGAAGAGGAATTTTTTCGTTTCGGCGGTTTTGCGGTACTCCTTGGCCCAGCTTGGATGGACGTTGCGGTCGTGGAAGTACAGCGCGCCGCGGGTGCGATCCGGGAGCTGACGGTTGAGCGCTTTGCCGGCGATTTCCTTGGCCAGCGCGTATTCGGAGTCCTCCTTGACCTGATCGGCCTTGCCATCGCACCACCAGGAAAACTGGCAGCTCTTGGTTTCCGAACCCTGCTTGACCACCGCGCACACGGTGTCAGGAAAGCCTTCGTGGCCGAGACGATTCATCACCACGCTGGCCACCGCTTCCATTTCCGGGGTGTCCTTGCCCTTGGCTTCCCAGTAGATACTGCGCGCCAGGCAGGTCAGCGGATCATCCAGCGGTGCAGCGCCGGCTGGGTCGACCGCTTGCGCTTCGGTCGGGGTAATCGCTTCGGCTTTCGGCGCCGGTGCGCTGCTGACTTTGTCCGCCGCTTTCTCCTCCAGCACCTGCGCTTTCTCTTCAGCCTTCGCCTTGATCGGGGCCTGATCGGTGGCCCATGCGGAGCCCGCCAACAGGATGCAGACCATACAGCCAGCCAAGCCTTTCAATCCCATGTCAGTTCTTCCGGCAGCGCCCGCTAAGGGCAACGTGTTGCGTGGGTGAGACGCCCGGCTCCCGGGGTCTTCGGTGAGTGTAGACGGCAAAACGCCAGACAAAGTTGCGCAGAAAAAACCGCCGAATGAAGAAAAAGACATTGCACCCACCGGGGGCCTTTCGCGCATCATGGGCGCATTCAGCTCAAGGGAGATTTCCATGCGCTTCATGCCATTCGTTTTGCGTTGTGCCGCGTTGTCCGCCGGCGTTGTGTTGGCCATCCCGGCGCTGGCCAGCGATGAATCGCAACTGATCGAGTCGATCAACAGCTACCGCAGCCAGCCGCAACGCTGCGGTTCGCAAGCCTCCAATGAGCTGCCGCCGCTGTCGGCCGATCCCCGCTTGCGCCTGCCGGCCAGTGGCGCGGTGGATTTGCAGCAAGCCATGGCCAGCGCCAGTTACCCGATGGTCAATGTGCAGGCGATCACGCTGAATGGCCCGCGCGATGCGGCGTCGGCGATGCAGGCGATTCAGGAGAGTTTTTGTCAGGTGGTGCTCGATCCGCAGTTCGTCGATGTCGGCGTCAGCCGCGCCGATCGCGATTGGCGCATCGTGCTGGCGCGACCGCTGTTGTCGGCCAAACTCAGCGATGCGCAAAGTGAAGGGCAAAAACTGCTGGAGCAACTCAACGTCGCCCGCAGTCAGCCGCGTCAGTGCGGTGGTCAGGCCTTCGCCGCTGCCGCACCGTTGGCCTGGAACGCTGCGCTGGGCACGATCTCTCAGGATCACAGCCGCGACATGGCCAACAACAATTATTTCGACCACAAGGATCGCGACGGCCGCACCCCCGGCGACCGCGCTGAACTGGCCGGTTACAGCGGTCAACTGGTCGGCGAAAACATCGCCGCCGGCCAAGACACCGTGCGCAAAGTCGTCGACGGCTGGATCGCCAGCCCCGGCCACTGCGCCAACCTGATGAACCCACAATACAAAGAACTCGGCGCCGCCTACGCCACCGACCCGAAAAGCAGCGCAGGCATCTACTGGACCGCCATGTTCGGCGCGCAATAACCTGAATCTAAAACCTCCACAGATCCAATGTGGGAGTGGGCTTGCTCACGAAGAGGTCGGCACATTCAGGATTGATGTCGACTGACCTGACCTCTTCGCGAGCAAGCCCGCTCCCACAGGGCCTGAGGTGTTCGGAAGATTTTGGGCATGACCGAGATCTAATGTGGGAGTGGGCTTGCTCACGAAGAGGTCGGCACATTCAGGATTGATGTCGACTGAACCGGCGCCTTCGCGAGCAAGCCCGCTCCCACAGGAGGCCTGATGTGTTCGGAAGATTTTGGGCATGACCGAGATCTAATGTGGGAGTGGGCTTGCTCACGAAGGGGTCGACACATTCAGCATTGATGTCGACTGAACCGGCGCCTTCGCGATCAAGCCCGCTCCCACAGGGCCTGAGGTGTTCGGAAGATTTTGGGCATGACCGGGATCTAATGTGGGAGTGGGCTTGCTCACGAAGGGGTCGGCACATTCAGCATTGATGTCGACTGAACCGGCGCCTTCGCGAGCAAGCCCGCTCCCACAGTGGATTGTCGGTGGTGGGAGGATTTGGGCATGGCCGAAATCAGAGGTCATACCCAAACAGCATCCCACAATGGGTAATCTCCCAGTTTTTCCACCAGCCCTGCCCGCAATGGGTTGGCAACCACATATCGAGCCAGTTTTACCAAGTCCTCCTCCTTACGCAGCGCATGGTCATGAAAGCCCTGTTGCCAGAGGCTGCCTGTTCGGCCAGTCGCCTTGTTGATCGATCGAGTACTCAGGGATTTTGCTTCACACATCAGTTGGCCGAGTGATCCTTTCTGCAGTTGGATCAACCAATGAAAGTGATCTGGCATAACTACCCACGCCAACGATTCGGCAAAGCCCTCCTCCTGTGCTTTTCTGAATTGATGAACGACCAGTCTGCCGAGCCTGTAGTCCTTGAAAATCGGTTCCCTGTCCAAAGTGTTAGCGGTTAGAAGATTGATGCGATTTTCTTCGCAATAACGGCCGGTTCTGAGTCGATGGGACGAAAAACGTTCGGGCATTCCTTTGCCTTAATCATGATTGAGTTCAAAAAAAGGCTAGTTCAGCACGGGTCGTGATGGAGCCATGTTTATTGGCAAGATGTGTCTGTGCACCGGATCAAAGGTGGGAGTGGGCTTGCTCACGAAGGAGCCGGCACATTCAACATTGATGTCGGCTGACTTGACGCCTTCGCGAGCAGGCTCGCTCCCACAGGGGGGGCTGAGGTGTTTGGATGATTTTGGGCATGACAGAGATCAGAGGTGGGAGTGGGCTTGCTCACGAAGAGGTCGGCGCATTCAACATTGATGTCGACTGATCGGACGCCTTCGCGAGCAAGCTCTGCTCCTACAGGGGTTTCAAGGGTCATCAATTTGATCAATCGTGCGGTCATTCAAACTGATTGGACGCGCCTTTCTGCCGCTCTTACTCTGCGCCGCCATTGCAGCCAACTAGACTCATCGGCGTGGCGCTGCACAACCGGTTGATCCGCCACGCCCCCATGCATAACCAGGGCAGAACAGCATGATCGTCCGACCCAAGATTCATCCCATTGCCATCCTGTTCACCCTCAAGGGTTCGATCGCCAAACGCATCGCCTTGCGCGCGCTGATGATCACGCTGTTGGCGTCGGCCATTGTGCTGGTGGAAATCCTCCATCCGAGCTATTTCGCCAGTGTCAGCGCGACGCCGTTTACGCTGCTCGGTTTGTCGCTGTCGATCTTCATGAGTTTTCGCAACAACGCCTGTTATGACCGCTGGTACGAAGCGCGCAAGGCGTGGGGCGAGGTGATCGTGCACATTCGCTCGATCATTCGTGAAACCCACGTCATCCGTGACTCCGCCGAGCGCAAACCGTTGCTGCTCAACCTGTGTGGCTTCGCCCATGCGCTGAACGCCCGGTTACGTAAAGAAAGCGAAACGGATGCCAGCAGCCAATGGGTCATGCCCAAGCCTGATCCGCAGACGCCCGATTACAGCGGACGAATTCTGCAAACGGTCGGCCAGCAGTGCTCTGATCTGCATGAAAGCGGTGGGCTGACGGAGTGGCGCTACATGCTGCTCGCCAATCACCTGACCAGCCTGACCCAAGCGCAGGCGGTGTGCGACCGGATCAAAACCACGCCGCTGCCGTTTCCCTACACGCTGTTGCTGCATCGCACGATTTATCTGTTCTGCATCCTGTTGCCCTTCGCCATGGCCGAACCGTTGGGCTGGTTGACGCCACTGTTCACAGCGATTGTCAGCTACACGTTTTTCGGCCTCGATGCGATTGCCGATGAGCTGGAAGATCCGTTTGGCCGCGATGAAAACGACCTGCCCACGGATGCGCTGGTGCGCACGCTGGAGCGCGATATTCTCTGGGAACTCGGCGCAGAAATGCCGCCCGCGCTTAAGCCTGTGGACTATGTCTTGAGCTGACCCAATCCCCCAAACTTCCCAATATAGATGAGCACCACAAAACCCTTGTAGGAGTGAGCCTGCTCGCGAAAGCGGATTGCCAGCCAACATCGTTGTCGCCTGACTTGCCGCGATCGCGAGCAGGCTCACTCCTACAGTTGTGTTTTTTGCAGGGCTTTGAAGAGTTTGCTGTCCGCCAGACGCTGCGCATCGGCCACTTTGCCGGCGGTCGATAAGCCTTTAAACACTTCCGATTGGACGAATATGCCCTCAAATGAGATCGTCGCGCCCTGCACCTTTGGTGCGCGGTACGCATCTGCGTCAATACTCCACCCAGAAATCCCATCGAGCAGGTGCCGTCGTGGACATCAAACAACTCAAATTCCTGATCGCACTGGACGAAACCCGTCACTTCGGTCAGGCCGCCGCCCGCTGCCACATCACTCAGCCGACCCTGTCGATGCGCCTGCGCAATCTCGAAGAGGAGCTGGATCTGGTGCTGGTCAACCGTGGTCAGCGCTTTGAGGGGTTCACCGAGGCTGGCGAGCGCGTACTGGCCTGGGCCCGCACGTTGCTGGCGGCGCATGATGGTTTGTTCGCCGAAGCGGCGGCCTGTCGCGGGCAACTGGTCGGCAGTTTGCGCCTGGGTCTGGTGCCGCTGAGCAGCTTCAATCCGGTCGATTATATTCAGGGATTGTCGGGGTCTTATCCCGAGTTGAAGTTCAGCCTGTCCTCGCTCAGCTCCGACGAGATCATCGCCAGTCTGGGCAACAATCAGCTGGACTTGGGCGTGTGCTATCTCGATCACGTCAATCCGGCCTATTTCGAGTTTTTCGAGATCGGTCAAACCCGCGTCGGATTGCTCTACGACAACCGGCATTTCCAGTTCGAAGGCACTCAGATGAGTTGGGAAGAAGCCGCGCAATTGCCGCTGGGCATGATCACCACCGGCATGCATTACCGCAAATCCATCGACCTGAGTTTTCGCAGTCGCGGCTTGAGCCCGCAGCCGATCATGGAGAGTGATTCGACCTATCAGTTGTTACAGGCGATTCACCAGGGTTTCTGCTGCGCAATCATGCCGCTGGACAGCGGAATGGAGGAGCCGATTGAACATCTGTCGTTCATGACCCTGCCGGACGCCAGTGTGCTCGCACCGTTGGGGATGGTGATGCGCAAGACCGAACCGCGCTCGGCGATTGCTGAAAAGTGTTTTGCTGAAGCGCGGAAGATGCTTGAGCAAGAGTCGCCGCACTGACAAAGATTGAATGCAAAACTTGTGGTGAGGGGATTTATCCCCGCTGGGTTGCGCAGCAGCCCCAAAAAATCTGGGCCTGCTTCGCAGTCCAACGGGGATAAATCCCCTCGCCACAGATTCTCCTTGCGACTTGAGTGTTCAAGATATTTCACATTGATCGTTTACACGCCCGCGGATTCCCCCTTACTATCCGGGCACACCGGTCGACGGGGCAGCCCCGTCTCCGACGTTTTCCGCCAACGGAAACACGCGTTATGAGTACGTATCTACAACAACTAAAATCGTTGAACGTCTCCGCTGTGTGCGCCCTCTGTCATAGGGGCCGCGCATGAATCGTATCGTCAATCTCCCCATGGCCCTGCGCCGTTCCAAGTTGCGTCACTCCGCACGCCCGCCGGATGTCTGCGTTTCTGCCTGATCACGTCTGAAAAACGTGTAGGCCTTTTCTCTTTCGATATCCCTGCCAGGACACCTGGGCTTTCGCCCATTACCGTCTCTTGGCCCGAATCTGCGCGCCTGTGCGGCGCAACTCTGAGTGATTGCCATGAAATTCGCAGCGATTGAAGACGCACGCCTGTTCCTCGACCAAAACCCTGATATCGACATGATCGAGCTGTTCATTCTCGACGCCAACGGAGTGCCGCGCGGCAAGCTGTTGCACCGTGAAGAACTGCTCGCGGTGTACGAAAGTGGTCGGCCGCTGCCAAGCACCATCCTCGGTCTGACCGTGCAAGGTGAAGACGTTGAAAACTCCGGTCTGGTCTGGGACGTCGGCGATATCGACTGCCGTGCCTATCCGTTGGAAGGCAGTCTGGTGCGCCTGCCATGGCGGCAAATTCCGACCGCCGCCGTGCAAGTCAGCATGCACCCGAAGGAAGGCATGCCAGCGAGCATCGCCGACCCGCGTCACCTGCTGATCAAGGTTATCGACGGCCTCAAAGCCGAGGGTTATCACCCGGTGATGGCCTGCGAGCTGGAGTTCTATCTGCTCGACGCCAAACGCGATCACAACGGTCGTCCGCAACCGGCACTGGATGCCGACGGTGGGCGACCGCGACACACACAGGTCTACGGTTTACGTGAGCTGGAACAGATCGAACCGTTCCTCGCCGACCTCTACAGCGCCTGCAAACTGCACGGCATTCCGGCGCGCACGGCGATCTCCGAATATGCGCCGGGTCAGGTGGAAATCACCCTCGAACACGGCGACGCGCTGGAAGCGATGGATCAAGCGGTGCGCTACAAGCGTCTGGTCAAAGCGGTCGCACACAAGCACGGCATGCAAGCGACGTTCATGGCCAAGCCGTTCGATAACTTGGCCGGCACCGGCATGCACATGCACGTGAGTCTGGCGGATGCCGAGGGGCGCAATCTGTTCGCTTCCGAAGACCCGGCCGGCACGCCGCTGCTGCGCACGGCGATTGGCGGCATGCTCGCGTCGTTGCTCGACACGCTGTTGATGTTCTGCCCGAACGCCAACTCGTACCGCCGCTTTCAGGCCAATAGTTACGCGCCGTTGGCGCCGACCTGGGGCGTCGACAACCGCACGGTCAGCCTGCGCGTACCGGGTGGCCCGGCCAATACCCGACACATCGAACACCGCATTTGCGGCGCCGATGCCAACCCGTATCTGGCAGCGGCGGCGATCCTTGCCGGCATTCATCGCGGCATTAGCGAAAACCTTGATCCGGGCGCACCGGTTGAAGGCAACGGTTATGCGCAGGCGAAGGAATTGCTGCCGACTGATTGGCTGACGTCGCTGCAGGCACTGGAAAAATCGGCGTGGGCGCGGGATGCCTTGGGGCAGGAATTTCTTGGGGTGTATCTGGCGGTGAAGCGTGCCGAGTATCGGCAGTTCATGGCTGAAGTGGGTGAGCAGGATTGGCGTTGGTACCTGACCGAAGCTTAAACCCTCACCCATAACCCTGTAGGAGTGAGCCTGCTCGCGATAGCGACCTGTCAGTTAACAATGATTTGCCTGACACACCGCTTTCGCGAGCAGGCTCACTCCTACAAGGGATCGCGTACCGACCTTGAAATTTGTGGACACTGACATGACCGAACGCTGCAATTCCTATTACACCGCCACCCTCAACCAGGACACCGATTACCCGACCCTGCAAGGTCGGCACACGGTCGATGTGGTGATCATCGGTGGTGGTTTCACTGGCGTTGCCACCGCCGTCGAGCTCGCCGAAAAAGGCCTCAAAGTCGCCATCGTCGAGAGCAACAAAATCGGCTGGGGCGCCACCGGACGTAACGGCGGGCAAGTCACCGGCAGCCTCTCCGGCGACGGTGCGATGCGCAAACAGATGCGCGCGAAACTCGGCGATGACGTCGACGATTTCATATGGCACCTGCGTTGGCGCGGACACGAAATCATCAAGCAACGCGTGGCGAAATACGCCATTCAGTGCGACCTCAAACACGGTCATCTGCACGCAGCCTACAAGCCGAGCCACATGCCCGATTTGCGCAACGACTACGAAGAAGCCGTGCGGCGCGGACTGGGCGATGAAGTCAGCCTGCTCGACCGCAGTCAGGTGCGCGATCTGCTGCAAAGCGACCTCTATCATGGCGCCATCAAGAACACTCGCAACATGCACCTGCACCCGCTGAATCTGTGCATCGGCGAAGCGCGGGCGGCGGAAAGTCTCGGCGCGCTGATCTTCGAAAACAGCGAAGTGCTGGAGATCATTCATGGCGATAAGCCTGGTATAAGAACCGCTCACGGCCAGATCGACGCCAAACAAGTCATGCTCGCCGGTGACGTCTACCACAAACTCGAACCGGGCAAGCTCAAGGGCAAGATCTTCCCGGCCATGGGCGGCATCGTCACCACCGCGCCGCTCGGTGATCTGGCCAAACAGATCAACCCCGAAGACCTCGCGGTCTACGACTGCCGCTTCGTCCTCGACTACTACCGCCTCACCGCCGACGGGCGCTTGCTGTTCGGCGGCGGCGCCAACTACAGCGGCAAGGATTCACGCGACATCGCCGGCGAACTGCGCCCGTGCATCGAGCAAACCTTCCCGGCGCTCAAAGGCGTGCAGATCGACTACCAGTGGAGCTGCGCGATGGGCATCGTCATCAACCGCATCCCGCAACTGGGTAAACTCTCGGACAACGTCTGGTACTGCCAGGGCTACTCCGGGCACGGCATCGCCACTACGCACATCATGGGCGAAATCATGAGCCGCGCGATCACCGGGCAGATGGAGCAGTTCGACACGTTTGCGGCGTGCCAGCACATTCGCGTGCCGATGGGCGATTTGCTCGGGAACCCGATGCTGGCTGCGGGGATGTGGTACTACCAGATGCTCGAAAAGTTGCGTTGACTGTAAGGGCCCTTTCGCGAGCAAGCCCGCTCCCACATTGAAATGCGATTCAAATGTGGGAGCGGGCTTGCTCGCGAATGCGCCATCAGCCCCACCACAAAATCTCAATCAGCCAACTGCTCCACAACAATCCCCAACCGTCGATAATCCTCAACACTCCCCGACGCCAGATGCCGTTCGGTAATCAGCGTATGCAGGCGAGTACAAGGCGCCACCACAAACGGCTCCACCGCGCCCAACTTGTCCGCCGTAGTCACGGCAATCACCCGCGTCGCGCCATCGAGCATCGCCTGCTTCACCGGCACTTCATCAAAATGCAGCGAAGTAATCCCCACCTCCGGATGAATCGCGCACACGCCGGTAATCGCCAGATCCGCCTTGATCCCCGCCAGCAAGCGCAGCGCCTCATGCCCACCCGCCGACATCGTTCGCGGATTCAACGTCCCGCCTGCCAGAATCACTTTCACCCCCTTGAATTCCGCCAGCGCAATCGCCGTCATCGGCGCAGCCGTCACTGCCGTGATCTGGATATCCGCGCGCAGCGATCGGGCGACCTGCAACGTCGTCGAACCGGAATCAAACAGCACAATCTGCCCGTCCTCGACCTGCTGCGCCGCCAGTTGCGCCAGACGGATTTTCACCTCATCGGTCTCATCCAGCCGCGTGAAGTAATCCTTGCCGGAATCTTTCGGACGCGGCAACGCCCCTCCATGAACCCGCTGCACGAGGCCGGCGTTATCCAGCTCGGCGAGGTCGCGGCGGATGGTGTCTTCGGAGACGGCGAAGTGTTGGCTCAACTCGGAGGCCATGACTTTGCCGTCGCGTTCGAGGAGCAGGAGAATTTTTTGCCGGCGCAATGAAGGCAGTTCGGCTGCGGAATGATCGTGCATGGATATGCCTGTTTATGCTTGTAGTTGCAGGTTTCTGCGAGACTAGCGAAACCCTCGAGCAAACACAAACCGGCGGGTATCAATTACTTCGATCATTGCAATCAACAAGGCGAATTTTTTCTTTGCTTTCAGCCTGTTCAGAATGGCCCCACTTCTAAAAGGCTCAGGATGAACACTTCATGAATCTCAATTTTGCGTTTGCATGCATGATCGTTGTGTCGTTTGCGGTGGCTCTCGGTCACGCCTGAACGATGACATCGCACCCGAGCCGCGCACACCTGTGGCGAGGGGATTTATCCCCGCCGGGCTGCGAAGCAGGCCCCAAAACCATCCACCGCGGTATGTCTGAAAAAATCCGATTTCAGGTTTTACGACTGCTGTGCAGCCGAACGGGGATAAATCCCCTCGCCACAGGGGATTCGCTTGGTCTAGCGCAGTCGTCCGATTGCTCGCCGGTATTTCTCGATCCGCTCCAGATCCTCCCAGCTCGGTGAAGCAATCCGCGACAGATCGCTGTTTTCCTCCAGATCCGCCAGTTTCACCACCCGGCCAATCGGGTTTCGCGCCGCACGCTCCACAAAATCCTCATAGGACTCAGCGGGCACTTTGGTCACCGATTCAATCGCCGTCAGCACTTCCTCGCTGAAGCCCTCCTGGCGCAAGTCCTCAAGACTGATATCGCAATCCTCAACCACATCGTGCAGTACCGCGACGATGCGTTCTTCCAGCGTATTCATGCGCAGCATCACTTTCAGCGGATGCAGAATGTACGGCGCACCACCCTTGTCGACCTGCCCGGCGTGGGCCGTGGCGGCGATAGCGATGGCGCGTTCGAGGGTTTGAGTCATGGCAATCTCCGAGATCATTTGCGGCGCTGGCTTAAACAGAGAGTGTCGCAGCCTGTTCAGGCGGTGCAACCAAAAAACCCGATTGAACCTCCTTCCTTTGCGCTATCTCGAAACTGTAAAGCGCCCATTCATCGATCAGAACGGCGCCCTCCCAGAGGAACCCCCGATGAACATTCGATTTCTGCTGCTGATCGCCACCTTCGCCATCATCCCGACCTGCGTCATGGCCGAGGGCTGCGACGTCCAGACCCAATCCTCCAGCGCCTCGGTGCCGGCCATCGAAACCCACAGCTGCTATGAATACGAAGGCATGCCGGTCAACGCCATCGACTGGTCGTGCAGTAACGAGAGCAAAGACATGCTCAGCAGCAATAAAACCAAAGTGCAAAACTGCGCGGATCACTATCAGGCCACGTGCATCGCTACCATCACTCAGGAATCGCTGGCCAATCCGCACTCCACCAGCAAAGACAAAAACGCCAAGGCGCTGAACATCCCTGACAACGCGCAAGTGACCACGTATTACTACGACGTCGAGCATTTGGCCCAGGCGCGGATTGATTGTGAGAATGGCGGCGGGCACTGGAAGGCGAAGTGACTGCGTGTCGAGAGCCTCTTTGAGCGTCTGAAAGAAATGTAGGAAACCACACCTTGTGGTGAGGGGATTTATCCCTGATGGATTGCGAAGCAGCCCCAATGCTGTTTAGGCCGTTTCGCCAATAACAGCGCGATGCCCTGAATGCGTCGACTGCGTCGCCGGGCGAGAGCAAGCTCCCTCGCCACAGGGCGGGCTTGCGTCCTACAGCGCAGCTGTGGCTCAGTTGCGGTGGCAAAAAACGGCGCCTACAGTGCGTCGCCACTCTCTTTGTTTCGACGCAAAGATGTGGCTCTTTTCACTGAGAGATCTTTGCCGATGACGATCAAAAACCCGCTGCGCCACTACGCCTGCATGTCCCACCCTGCCACCGAGAGTCCCGTGCTCCTCATCAACGCCGACGCACCGATCCGCGAGCTGCACGAGTGCATGGCCGAACGCCTCAATGCCGTCCTCAAATACCTGAACCTGGTGGCCTGCACCAGCCTCCCCGACTACGCCGAAAATGACATCAACACCGTGACCAACATCGCCCGGATTCTGGTGCAGGATGTCAGTGATGTGTTTCGGGTGATTGAGCAGCGAGGGTTTGAAACGGCCGCCTGAATACGTGGGCACAAAAAAACCGCATCGCTGCGGTTTTTAGTGTGCCCGGAACGACTGGCTTAGAAATTCGCCGGCGTGTTCGCACTGATGATCTCGGCTTCATCGGCGCCGATATTGCGGAACTTGTGCGGTAACGTGGTGGGAAAGTAGTAACCATCCCCCGCGCCCAAAACGCTCACCTGGCCGTCGACGGTCAACTCGACAGTGCCGCGCGTGACCAGCCCGCACTCCTCGCCTTCGGCGTGCACGATCGGCTCTTCACCGGAACTTGCGCCCGGCGCGTATTGCTCGCGCAGCAAACGCATCTGGCGGCTTGGCACCGAGGCACCGATCAGCAGCAGGCGCAAGCCATGACGGCCGAGATCCGGCTGTTCATTGGCGCGGAAGACGTATTGATGTTCGCGCGGCGGCTGGTCGAAGGTGAAGAAGTCGGCCAGGGACATCGGGATGCCTTCCAGCAGCTTTTTCAGTGAGCTGACGGAGGGGCTGACGCGATTTTGTTCGATCAGGGAAATGGTGGCATTGGTCACGCCGCTACGCCGGGCCAGCTCGCGCTGGGAGAGTTTGTAGCTTTCGCGTACTAGTTTGAGTCGAGAACCCGTATCCATGACAGCCTTATGTGAGAACGACTTAAGGGCGATGGGGGTGGGTGGCGGGTGACGCGCCGAGGGCGCGGATCACGTTGCTCCCGTGTCCCGGAACCGTGAAAGGCGGCTATTAAATCACGTTTGGTGGTGTTGCTCAGCAGGTTCGATGGACGGTGGGGCAAAAGTCCTTCTCGCCTTGGTAACACCATCACTGTGGGAGCGAGCCTGCTCGCGAAAGCGGTGTGTCAGACAACATGGATGTTGGCTGATATGGCCTCTTCGCGAGCAGGCTCGCTCCCACAGTTGCACACCTGGGTGTCAGTGACATCGATGATGTTGTTGCAGGCAAAAAAAACCGGCGGGGTCTTGGCGACCGTCGCCGGGGAGGTAACTTTAGATGCCGAAACGGTCGCGCAGCGAGTAGTACACGGCGCCAAGAGCGGTCAGCGGCGCGGAGAACGTGCGGCCGCCGAGCATTGGCATGTGCGGCAACGAAGCGAACGCATCGAAACGCTCGGCATCGCCACGGATCATTTCCGAGATCAGCTTGCCGGCGAGGTGCGAGCAGGTCACGCCGTGACCGCTGTAGCCTTGCATGTAATAGGCGTTTTTCTCGATGCGACCGAATTGCGGCATACGCGACATGGTCAGCAGGAAGTTGCCAGTCCAGCGGTAATCGATTTTGACGTCTTTGAGCTGCGGGAAGGTCTTTAGAATCTTCGGACGGATCAGTTGTTCGATGTCGTCCGGTTCACGCGCGCCGTAGACCACGCCGCCGCCGTACAACAGACGGTTGTCGGCAGTCAGGCGGTAGTAATCCAACAGATAATTGCAGTCTTCGACGCAATAGTTGTTGGTGATCAGGCTACGCGCCTGCTTTTCAGTCAACGGTTCGGTGACGACGATCTGCGAGCCGCACGGCATGCTTTTCGCGGTCACGCGGTTGTCCAGACCTTGCGGCAGGTAAGCGTTGCCAGCGATCAACAGATACTTGGCGCGCACTTGGCCTTTGGCAGTACGGATAACGTTCGGCTCGCCATATTTGATTTCCACGGCAGCCGACTGCTCGTAGATCTTGCCGCCCAGACGCACGATGGCTGCCGCTTCACCGAGTGCCAGGTTCAACGGATGAACGTGGCCGCCCTGCATGTCGAGCAAGCCGCCAACGTAAGCATCGGAACCGACTTCGCGACGAATCTCAGCCGCGTCGAGCATCTTCAGGTTGTTGTTGCCGTAACGTTCCCAGCCGCGTTTTTGCTCGGCCAGTCCGTTGAGTTGTTTCTTGTTCATCGCTGCGAAGATGCCGCCCGGGCGGTAGTCGCATTTGATGTCGTAGTCCTTGATGCGCGAACGAATGATGTCGGCGCCTTCAAAAATCATGCTGCCGAGGATTTCTGCGGTCTTGTCGCCATAGCGCGCTTCGATCACGTCGACGTCGCGGCTGTAGGAGTTGACCAGTTGGCCGCCGTTACGACCGCTGGCGCCGTAGCCGACTTTCGCCGCTTCGAGCACCGTCACTTTATAGCCGGCTTCGGTCAGGAACAGCGCCGAGGACAGGCCGGTGTAGCCGGCGCCGATAATGCAAACATCGCAGTCCACCGCTTCTTCGAGAATCGGAAAATCGATGACTTCGTTGCGGGTGGCGGCGTAGTAGCTGTTGACGTGTTGCTGTTTCATGTTTGTTCTCCGAAGGTCGCCGATCACTGCCGGCGACCGCCGCGGTAAAAGAGTTAGAGCTTGATCCAGGTCGCTTTCAGCTCGGTGTACTTGTCGAACGCGTGCAGCGATTTATCGCGGCCGTTGCCCGACTGTTTGAAGCCACCGAACGGTGCGGTCATGTCGCCGCCGTCGTACTGGTTGACCCAGACGCTGCCGGCACGCAAGCCGCGCGCGAAGGTGTGCGCCTTGCTCAGGTTGCTGGTCCAGACCCCGGCGGCGAGGCCGAAGATGCTGTCATTGGCGATCTGCAGCGCTTCTTCAACGGTGTCGAAGGTGATCAGCGACAGCACCGGGCCGAAGATTTCTTCCTGAGCGATGGTCATCGCGTTGGTCACGCCGTCGAACAGCGCCGGTTGCACGTACAGGCCACCGGTTTCTTCGAGGGTGCGCTGGCCGCCGGCAATCAGCTCGGCACCCTGCTCACGACCGATGCTGATATAGCGCAGCACGTTGTCGAGTTGACGCTGATCGACCACGGCACCGACGGTGGTGGCTGGATCGAGGGCGTGCCCCGGTTTCCAAGCTTGCAGTGCATCCACCAGCAGCGGAATGAATTGCTCGCGGATCGAACGCTCGACCAGCAGGCGCGAACCGGCGGTGCACACTTCGCCCTGGTTGAACGCAATGGCGCCGGCCGCTGCTTGTGCTGCCGCGCGCAAATCCGGTGCGTCGGCAAACACCACGTTCGGGCTCTTGCCCCCTGCTTCGAGCCAGACGCGTTTCATGTTGCTTTGGCCGGCATAAATCATCAGTTGCTTGGCAATCGCCGTGGAGCCGGTGAAGGCCAGCACGTCGACGTCCATGTGCAACGCCAACGCTTTGCCGACGGTGTGGCCGAAGCCTGGCAGCACGTTGAACACGCCTTTCGGAATGCCGGCATCCAGCGCCAGTTGCGCGATGCGGATCGCCGTCAGTGGCGATTTTTCCGAAGGTTTCAGAATGAACGAGTTGCCCGCCGCCAGTGCCGGGGCGAATTTCCAGCTGGCCATGATCAACGGGAAGTTCCACGGCACGATGGCCGCTACGACGCCCGACGGCTCGCGGGTGATCAGGCCGAGTTGGTCGTGTGGGGTCGCGGCGACTTCGTCGTAAATCTTGTCGATGGCTTCGGCGCTCCAGCGGATCGCGTTAGCGGTCGCCGGGATGTCGATGCTCATCGAATCGCTGATCGGTTTACCCATGTCGAGGGTTTCCAGCAGCGCCAGTTCTTCCTGGTTCTGCAGGATCAGATCGGCGAAGCGGATCAGGATGCGCTTGCGCTCGGCCGGGGCTTTGTGCGCCCACACGCCGGACTCAAAAGACTGGCGCGCGACTTCAACGGCGAGGTTGGCGTCGGCTTCATCGGTGCTGGCCACGGAGGCGAGGAAACGGCCGTCAACAGGGCTCAGGCATTCGAAGGTGTCGCCGCTGATCGCCGGGCGATATTCACCGTTGATGAACGCGCGGGACTCGATGGTCAGAGACTGGAAGCGTTGTTCCCAGTCGTTGCGGGTAGTTGTCATTGTTGTGGCTCGACAAGGGGGAATTGGGGGTGTTGTCTGGCTGCGATGTCTGGCTTGGATGGCTGCCCTCACCCTAGCCCTCTCCCGGAGGTAGAGGGAACCGACCGAAGTGTCTTGGGATCTGCACCGACCTGAACGACCGAGTCGAATATGGATTCGGCAAAAATCGTTCAGGTCGGCGGATTGCCCGAGCATCCCCGAATCAGTCCCCTCTCCCTTTGGGAGAGGGTTAGGGTGAGGGGGTTTTTCAGACCGTATGCAGATACCAGTTGTACTCAAGGTCAGAGATCGAGTTCTCGAACTCGGCCAGTTCGCTTTCCTTGCACGCGACGAAGACGTCGATGTACAGCGGGTCGATGTACTTGGCCATGACTTCGCTGTCGTCCAGCTCGCGCAGTGCGTCGCGCAGGTTGTTCGGCAGGCTCTGTTCGTTCTGCTCGTAGCTGTTGCCTTCAACCGGCGCGCCCGGCTCGATCTTGTTGGTCAGACCGTGGTGAATACCGGCCAGGACAGACGCCATCAGCAAGTACGGGTTGGCGTCGGCGCCAGCAACACGGTGCTCGATGCGGACGGAGTCCGGCGAGCCGGTCGGTACGCGCACGGCCACGGTGCGGTTGTCGATGCCCCAGCTTGGCGAGTTCGGTACGTAGAACTGCGCGCCAAAGCGGCGGTAAGAGTTGACGTTCGGGCAGAGGAACGCCATTTGCGCAGGCAGGGTCTCCAGCACACCGCCGATCGCGTGACGCAGCGCGGCGTTCTGCTCGGGATCCTCGCTGGCGAAAATGTTTTTGCCTTCTTTATCCAGAATCGAAATGTGGACGTGCAGACCATTACCCGCCTGGCCTGGGTACGGCTTGGCCATGAAGGTGGTGTCCATTTCATGGTCGTAGGCGATGTTCTTGATCAGACGCTTGAGCAGTACCGCGTAGTCGCACGCCTTGATCGGATCGGAGACGTGATGCAGGTTGACTTCGAACTGCGCCGGGGCGCTTTCCTTGACGATGGCGTCAGCCGGAATGCCCTGCTCTTTCGCGCCTTCAAGGATGTCTTGCAGGCAGTCGACGTATTCGTCGAGATCGTCGATCAGGTACACCTGAGTCGACACCGGACGCTTGCCGGAGACTGGCGAACGTGGCGATTGTGGACGGCCGTTCACGTTGTCCTGGTCGATCAGATAAAACTCGAGTTCGAACGCGGCGCAGATGGTCAGGCCCATTTCGTCGAACTTGCGCACGACGTTGGCCAACACTTCACGCGGGTCAGCGAAGAACGGCTGGCCTTCCAGTTCGTGCATGGTCATTAACAGTTGTGCGGTCGGGCGCTTTTGCCAAGGCTCGATGCTCAGGGTGCCAGGGATCGGATAGCAGATGCGGTCAGCATCACCGATGTCCAGACCCAGACCGGTGCTTTCCACCGTGGAGCCATTGATGTCGAGGGCGAAAAGCGAGGCCGGCAGGTTGATGCCTTTCTCGTAAACCTTATGAAGACTGGTGCGTTCGATGCGCTTGCCGCGCACCACACCGTTCATATCCGCAATCAGAAGGTCGACGTACAAAACCTCAGGATATTTCTTAAGGAATGCGTTTGCTTCGTTGAGTTGAACGGTACGCAGAGGGACCGACATGATGCACCTATTTAGCTGTTAATTATTATGTTCACTACCGTGTTGCGCAGCCAGTCAATCCGAAAGGCAAAGTGAAGTCAATAGCGAACAGCTGGCCTCCAATGGTTTATTTTTAGGGCTTTTATTAACACTCTCGTGCCAACACAGGCGCCAAAGCCCCTAGATTCATGAAGATTTGATGAACGGCGTTTAGAATTTTTTACATGGCAGTTGTTAATTAAAATAAACGCGGATAAGCTCCGGAAAAGCTCGTTCAAGTGTCAAACTTCGAGGTGAATAAAAATGGCATTCAAGCCATTGATCGGCGTTACAGCGTGCGTCAAACAGATTGGTCTGCACCCCTATCACATCAGCGGTGACAAGTACTTACGTGCTGTCAGCGTTGGCGCCAACGGGTTGCCAGTGGTCATTCCTTCCCTTGGCAACCTGACTGAAATCGATGACCTGCTCGGTCAACTCGACGGTCTGTTGCTGACCGGCTCGCCCTCGAACGTGGAACCTTTCCACTATCAAGGCCCGGCCAGCGCACCCGGCACGGATCACGATCCGGCGCGGGATGCCACGACTCTTCCTTTATTACGTGCAGCCATCGCGGCGGGCGTTCCGGTGCTCGGCATCTGCCGTGGCTTTCAGGAAATGAACGTCGCGTTCGGTGGCAGCCTGCATCAGAAGGTGCATGAGCTGCCGGGCATGCTTGATCACCGCGAGGCCGACAGCCCGGAACTCGCCGTGCAGTACGCGCCGGCGCATGCCGTGAGGGTATTGGGCGGTGGCGTGTTCGAAGCGCTCGAGTTGCCGGGTGAGTTTCAGGTCAATTCGATTCACAGCCAGGGCATCGACCGCCTCGCGCCCGGCCTGCGTGCCGAAGCCGTGGCGCCGGACGGTTTGATCGAAGCGATCTCGGTCGCCGACAGCCCGACCTTTGCCCTCGGCGTGCAATGGCATCCGGAATGGCAGGTGCTGGACAACCCGAACTACCTGAAGATTTTCCAGGCATTCGGCGCGGCTTGCCGGCAACGGGCGGCGCAGCGCAACCAGCGCTGATCCAACCCAAGAATACGTAACGATTTACTGCCCCCTCGGATGTCGGGTGTGCCTGCGCACATCCGTCATTCGTGAACAGCAACACCCGTAATAACAACAAGTACGACCCAGGCAGCCAGGACGGCGGCGCCGAACAAGCCGGATCGGAACGGTAATGCCAGTCAGGTAAACGCATTTCCCCTGTGGGAGCGAGCCTGCTCGCGAAAGCGGTGTATCAGCAAACAATGATGTCGACTGACACTCCGTATTCGCGAGCAGGCTCGCTCCCACAGGTTCTGCGCCCTGGCTGACTGACATCCGTACAGGCTTGCAATCCACTTAAGCCCGGCCACGTTGGCTGAGCGAACGAAACCTGTTGGGAGTTTCACATGGCAAACGCCTCCAGCACTTACCGGAAGGCACTTGAAGGTCATCAGCAACCGAAAAAGGTTCTGGTGAAAGTCGATCGTGTCACCAAGAAGTTCGACGAAACCACGGCAGTGGACGATGTGTCCCTGGAGATCCATCAGGGCGAAATCTTCGCCCTGCTCGGCGGCTCCGGTTCGGGCAAATCGACCCTGCTGCGCATGCTTGCCGGTTTCGAGCGGCCGACTGAAGGGCGGATTCTGCTCGACGGCGTGGACATCACCGACATGCCGCCGTACGAGCGGCCGATCAACATGATGTTCCAGTCCTATGCGCTGTTCCCACACATGACCGTCGCGCAGAACATCGCCTTCGGCCTGAAGCAGGATCGTTTGCCGGCCAGCGAAATCGATGCCCGCGTCGATGAAATGCTGCGCCTCGTGCACATGACCCAATACGCCAAACGCAAACCGCATCAGTTGTCCGGCGGTCAGCGTCAACGCGTCGCCCTCGCCCGCTCGCTGGCCAAACGTCCGAAGCTGTTGCTGCTCGACGAACCGATGGGTGCGCTGGATAAAAAGCTGCGTTCGCAGATGCAACTGGAGCTGGTGCAAATCATCGAGCGCGTCGGCGTGACCTGCGTGATGGTGACCCACGACCAGGAAGAAGCCATGACCATGGCTGAGCGCATCGCCATCATGCACCTGGGCTGGATCGCGCAGATCGGCAGCCCGATCGACATTTATGAAGCACCGGTCAGCCGCATGGTTTGCGAATTCATCGGCAACGTGAACGCCTTCGACGGCACCGTGGTGGAAGACCTTGAAGGTCACGCGATCATTCACAGCCCGGACTTGCAGCAGAAAATTTACGTCGGTCACGGCGTCAGCACCTCGGTGCAGGACAAATCGATCACCTACGCGATCCGCCCAGAAAAAATGCTGGTCAGCACCACCAAACCGGAGTTCCGCTACAACTGGTCCGAAGGCAAAGTGCATGACATCGCCTACCTCGGCGGTCACTCGGTGTTCTACGTGGAATTGCCCGGCGGCAAAATCGTCCAGTCGTTCATGGCCAACGCCGAACGCCGTGGCGCGCGTCCGACCTGGGACGACAAAGTCTACGTCTGGTGGGAAGACGACAGCGGCGTGGTACTGCGCTCATGAGAACCTTCAATCAGCAATTCCTGCGCCTGGTGCCCAGCGGACGAAAACTGGTGATCGGTATTCCGTTCATCTGGCTGTTCCTGTTTTTCATGCTGCCGTTCTTTCTGGTGATGAAGATCAGCTTCTCGGAAGCCGCGCTGTCGATCCCGCCGTACTCGGAGATCTACACCTACGCCGAACAGAAATTCCAGCTGCTGCTGAACATCGGCAACTACACCATGCTCGGCGAAGACGAGCTGTACCTGTCGGCCTACCTCGGTTCGCTGAAGGTCGCAGCGCTGAGCACGATGATGTGCCTGCTGATCGGTTTTCCGATGGCCTACGCGATCACCAAGACCGGCAAGGAAACGCAAAACGTCCTGCTGCTGTTGATCATGATGCCAACCTGGACCGCGATCCTGATCCGCGTTTACGCGTGGATGGGCATCCTCAGCAACAACGGTCTGCTCAACGCGTTTCTGATGTGGACGGGGCTCACCGATCACCCGATCGAGATCCTCAACACCAACACCGCCGTCTATATAGGCGTGGTTTACGCCTACCTGCCGTTCATGGTGTTGCCGCTGTACGCCAACCTCGTCAAGCACGACGGCAGCCTGCTGGAAGCCGCGTCGGATCTGGGTTCGAGCAACTTCAACAACTTCTGGAAAATCACCGTGCCGCTGGCCAAGAACGGGATTATTGCCGGTTGCATGCTGGTATTCATTCCGGTGGTCGGTGAGTTCGTGATTCCGGAACTGCTGGGTGGCCCGGAGACGCTGATGATCGGTCGCGTGCTGTGGCAAGAGTTCTTCAATAACCGCGACTGGCCGGTGGCGTCTGCCCTGGCGGTGGTGATGCTGTTGATCCTGATTGTGCCGATTCTGCTGTTCAACCGCAGCCAGGCCAAAGAGATGGAGGCACGGGGATGAAACGCTTCGGTTTTTCCAAGTTCATGTTGATCTTCGGCCTGATGTTCATTTATCTGCCGATGCTGATTCTGGTGATCTACTCGTTCAACGCCTCGAAACTGGTGACGGTGTGGGGTGGCTGGTCGGTGAAGTGGTACGTCGGTTTGCTCGACAACACGCAACTGATGGGCTCGGTGGTGCGCTCGCTGGAAATCGCCTGCTACACCGCTATTGCTGCGGTGGCATTGGGCACATTGGCGGCATTCGTGCTGACCCGTGTAACTCGCTTCAAGGGCCGCACTCTATTCGGCGGTCTGGTCACCGCGCCGTTGGTGATGCCTGAAGTGATCACCGGTCTGTCGCTGTTGCTGCTGTTCGTGGCAATGGCGCAGTTGATCGGCTGGCCGCAGGAGCGTGGCATCGTCACCATCTGGATCGCCCACACCACGTTTTGTGCCGCTTATGTGGCAGTGGTAGTCTCCGCCCGCCTTCGCGAGCTGGATCTGTCGATCGAAGAAGCGGCGATGGACCTCGGTGCGAAGCCGTTCAAGGTGTTTTTCCTGATCACCATCCCGATGATCGCGCCGTCGCTGGCCGCGGGCGGCATGATGTCGTTCGCTTTGTCGCTGGATGACCTGGTGTTGGCGAGCTTCGTCTCCGGGCCGGGTTCGACGACGTTGCCGATGGAAGTGTTCTCGGCCGTGCGTCTGGGCGTGAAACCTGAGATCAACGCAGTGGCGAGCCTGATTCTGCTGGCGGTGTCGCTGGTGACCTTCCTCGTCTGGTACTTCGGCCGCAAGGCAGAAGCCAACCGCAAGCGTGCGATTCAGGAAGCAATGGATCAGACCGCGAATGAGTCGTGGCAGCAGCCGGCAGCGGCGACTGCCTAAGCAACACCGATGAACAACTGTGGCGAGGGGATTTATCCCCGTTGCGCTGCGAAGCGGCCCCAGCAGTTCTACCTGAAAACTCTGTATTCAGGTTTTGCGACTGCTTCGCAGCCGAGCGGGGATAAATCCCCTCGCCACATAGTTCCATGTACAGCCGATAGCTTCTGTAGGAGTTGCGGAACGCTGCGATCTGTTGATCTTGAAAAACAAAATCAAAAGATCGCAGCGTGCCGCAGCTCCTACAAAAATGTAGTCAGCCCCTCGGTCAGTCGGATGAGGGGGCTTTACGTAATGTGAATAAAAAGAATGGAGTTGTACCGATGAAAATGTTTGGCAGGACTCTGCTGACACTGTCCTTAATGGGCGCAATCGTCATGGGCGCCCAGGCCAACGACAAGGTGCTGCGTGTTTACAACTGGTCCGATTACATCGCGCCGGACACCGTCAAGAAATTCGAAGACGAGACCGGCATCCGTGTGACCTATGACGTCTTCGACAGCAACGAGACCCTTGAGGCGCGCTTGCTGGCGGGCAAATCCGGTTACGACATCGTCGTGCCGTCCAACAGTTTCCTGGCCAAGCAGATCAAGGCTGGCGTCTACCAGACGCTGGACAAATCGAAGCTGCCGAACTGGAAGAATCTCAACCCGGTGCTGCTGAAAAACGCTGCCGCCAGTGATCCGGACAACGCTCATGCGTTCCCGTACATGTGGGGCTCGATCGGCATCGGTTTCAACCCGGCCAAGGTCAAGGAAGTGCTCGGCGCCAACGCCCCGACCAACTCCTGGGACTTGCTGTTCAAACCGGAAAACGCTGAAAAGCTCAAAGCCTGCGGCATCAGCTTCCTCGATTCGCCGACTGAAATGCTCCCGGCCGCCCTGCACTACCTGGGCTACCCGGTGAACGACAAGGACACCGCGCACATCGCCGAAGCCGAAGCGTTGTTCATGAAAATCCGTCCGTATGTGGCGTACTTCCATTCTTCGAAATACATCTCCGATCTGGCCAACGGCAACATTTGCGTGGCGGTCGGTTACTCCGGTGACGTGCTGCAGGCCAAGGCCCGCGCGGTGGAATCGGGCAATAACGTGGTGATCGATTACAGCATTCCCAAGGAAGGCGCCGGCAGCTTTTACGACATGGTCGCCATCCCGCGCGATGCCAGCAACGTCGACAACGCCTACCTGTTCATGAATTTCCTGATGCGCCCGGACATCATCGCCGAAGTCACCAACAGCATCGGCTACAGCAACGCCAACGCGGCGGCCACGCCACTGGTGGATGAAGCAATCCGCAACGACCCGGGCTCGTACCCGACAGACGCGGTGATGGCGACGTTGTACGCCGTGCCGGATCAACCGATTGCCACGCAGCGCATCATGACGCGCGGCTGGACCCGGGTGAAGCTCGGTAAATAACGGATACGCGCGATGATCGTTCCCACGCTCCGCGTGGGAACGCAGCCCGGGACGCTCTGCGTCCCAAAGCGTGACGCGGAGCGTCACAAGAGGCATTCCCACGCAGAGCGTAGGAACGATCAGTGTAAAAATTTCCCGTTCGCGCAGCGCCTTACCACCGCTGCAACCTCTCTATGAACGGCCTCACCTGGCTCCCTCGGCTCAGGTGAATTCTCAGGCGCCTTCGGGCGCCTTTTTTTGTCGCGTCAGGTCAGCGGCCAATCCTGCAAAACGCGATAACGACCCTTGTGCGATTCAAACAAGGCAAAGCGTTCAGCTCGCAAAAAGAACTCCGGTGGCGTAGCGGATTCCGGCTCCGGCGCGCGGTAATCACGGGCCAACGTCAGGTGCGGGCGAAACTCGCGGGGTGTCTCTTCAAAACCGAAAGGCAACATCGCCTGCTCCAACGCATAGACCAAGCGCAATAACCCCTGCGGTGCCTGCTCAGGTGCCAGCGACAATACGCCCGGACGATGCCAGAGCTGCAAGCGATCCAGCGAAATCCTCAACGCCTCCCCGGGCGTGCGCACTTTGCTGGCGGCTTCGCAAACTTCATTGATCTGCGCCAACGGCACCGCTCCGAGAAACAACAACGTCAGATGAAAATTCTCCGCCGGCACCGGTTTGCCGGTACGCAAACCCAACTCGCCACGCCACTGAGCAATCGCCTTGCGCTGCACCGGCGGGCAGTCGAGGGCGAAAAACAGTCGCTTCGCTTCATCGGTCATGGCCCTGCTCCCCTGTTCATGGTAATCCGCCGGATTCTACACAGCCTGAACTGACGACTCGCGACAGGCAGCTATAGTTCAAGGATTGCCATCAACCGGAGGCCGCCATGCGCGAGATCCTCAGCAAAGAGCCATGGTGGGCCCGACCGCCGAATCCCGGGCAGGATGAAAAGGAACTGGAATGGGGCTGGCTGGTGCATTACAGCGAGGGTGAACCGCGTTTTGAATTCGTCCGCGAACGGCCAAGCGATGATGAAATTCGCCAGCGCAAAAGCTGCCGAATCACCCCCTCACCCGAGTGACGATATCCCTGTAGGAGCTGCGGCACGCTGCGATCTTTTGATCTTGTTTTTAAAATCAAAATCAAAAGATCGCAGCGTGCCGCAGCTCCTACAGGGGATGGTGTGGGGTCAAGGTTCGAGGAGGTATTGGAAGCCGCCGTAGATCATGCGCTGCCCATCAAACGGCATCGGGTTGACGTCGGGTTGCATGCGCGGGTCTTCCATCATTTTTGCCATGCCGGCATCGCGGGTGGCTTTGTCCGGCCAGATCAGCCAGCCAGACACCACGGTTTCGCCTTCTTTGAGTTTCACCGCCATAGGAAACGACGTGAGCTTGCCGTCCGGCACGTCATCGCCCCAGCATTCAGCCACGCTGAGCGCACCGTATTCCTTGAACAGTTTTGCCGCGATCACGCAGTGTTGTTTGTACTGTTCGCGATTGGCTGTCGGCACAGGCGCCACGAAAATATCGATGTAAGCCATGATCATTCTCCTTGTACGTTGGGTTCGAGCTGCTGAGTAGTCGAATCCGGCGGCTGCCATTCGACACGGTTCACGCCCAAGCCGACCGACGGTTCCTCCCGCGCACCCAGATTGCGTTCGACCTGACCGGCCATGTGCAGCGTGCCGGCCATGACGCCGGTCGTCGGGTTCTGCACCAGTTTCAGCCAGGCCTTATCAAAGGTGCTGCCGAGACTGTTGCGGATCAACGCTTCGCTGTCGGGGCGATCGTTGGCCTGAATGATCGCGCGAATCCCCGCGACACCCACCGAAATCAGTCCACCGGCCAACTTCCCAGCGGCGGCTGCCACGGCACTGGCAGCCCCGCGCGGGGCCATCTCCGCTTCCATACGCTGACTCGCGCGTTTGGCCACAGGCGCCATGCCGGCGTCAGTCGAGGCAATCCCCTTGGCGCCGCCGTCGGTATGGATCTTGTCGATGAGCGCGGCATACGCCGGCAGCGTGTTCAGCGGTTCGCTGCTGATGACTTGATACAACGAAGCATCGCGCGCTGGCGGAGGGCCGAGCGCGATCGCCGGAATCTTCTGCAACCGCCCATTGAGCTGAGCAACCGGCACCCCATGACGCTGGGCGATGAGCGGCATCTGCTGGGCCATCAACTGCGCATAGAACGCCGTGGCCTGACCGAGAATCGCGTCCGGGTCGACCTCCACCGCCACCGGCGCCAGCACTTTTTTCTGATACTGCTCAAGCAGATACGCCGCCAGACGCTTGGCGGAAGCATCCTGTTCGCCACCGGCACTGACGGTGTACCAACTGACCTTCATCGACAGCCATTCCTGCGTCCAGTAGCTGCTGAACCACGGGATGAAATTTTCTTCAGTTTGCTCATAGACGCGAATGCGCCAATGTTCCATCGAACCGCGGGCAAACAGCTTGACCTGCTCGGTGGCCTGCTGGGAGGCGCTGACGATCTCGCGGTCGATCTGCTGCCAGGTTGCAGGCGAGACGAACACGGCTTTAGGCGCTGACACCGGGGCACGGGCCGACGTGGCGCAGCCGGCCAGCAAAAACAGTGCGGCGACGAGCAGCGCACGCAAGTTCACGGTGGTGGAGTCCTTTGAACAAAGGGAAGCAGATTTGAGTATAGGTGCGGGTGGTGGGCCGTTGGTCTGGTTGTGGCTGCACCGGCCTCTTCGCGAGCAGGCTCGCTCCCACATTTGGAATGCAATCCCCTGTGGGAGCGAGCCTGCTCGCGAAGAGGCCAGCAAATTCACCACAAAACCGCAACCATCACTGCCATCGATATCCACCATCGCCACGATTGCCTTCCGCCCACCGCCCATCAAAGGCACGATTGCCACATCCGAGACGCAACGAGGAGTTCACATCATGATTCACACCATCACACTCTCCGTGAGTTTCCCGGTGTTCGGCAGCAACTACTATGACCAGCACTACGTGTCGCACAAGACGCAGGCGCTGGTGTTCAACGAAGCTTTCGAAGATCTGCTGATGCCCGCCGCGATCAATCATTTCAGCAATGAAGTGGTCGGCATCAACGATCAGTTCCGCTTTCTGAGCGACATTCTCGCCACCCATTTGCTGGACATCGAGGCCTCCGTGCCTACGCGATCCCGCGTCCAGGCGAGCGCTCACTTTTAACAACAAGGGCGTCCCACGGGACGCCCTTTTTCATTCAATCAATCATCATCGCGATCGCGGTAGTAGCGACGGCCGTCGCGGTGATCATCGCGATCGTCCCAGCGCCGGTCATGGTCGTAATCACGGCCATGATCGCGGTCGTAGTGCCGGCCATGGCGATGGTCATCATCAAAATCCGCCACACAACCACCGAGCAAAACGGCGGCGGTCACGGTCAGCAATATCGTTGTAGCGCGCTTCATTCAACACTTCCCTAAAACCAAGGTCTTGACGACGGAATCGGCCACGCTGCCCACGCCTTCAGGACACGGTGCGCGCAGCCGCAGATACGACCGGACAAAACCGTGTTGATTCAGTGGCCACTATCGACCGTTTGTCGTGCCGCCCCCTTCGCGACCAAGCCCACCCCCACATTTAATATGCATTCCCCCTGTGGGAGCGGGCTTGCTCGCGAAGAGGCCCCTACAGCCCCGCAACATCCGAATTGATCATCAGCGCAAATCCAACAAAACCTTTCCCTCCCCCCTGCGGTCACTCCTTAACGAGACCGGCGATCACGCTGGCTGCCCGTTTGGGCCATTCGCAACCCCGCTGCCCTGATTGAGAGAGACAAGGAATCGAACCATGACGATTTCCCGACGCAGATTTTTAATCCTCGGCGCCGTGACCGCGACAGCCTTCGCGATGCCCCCGTTTATCAGCCTCAAGGCCTATGCGGCCAACCTGGAGCAACCCGCCATGAGCAAAGTGACGATTCAAGTCAACGGCAAACCCCAGGCGCTGGAGGTCGACAACCGCACCACCCTGCTCGACGCCCTGCGCGAACACCTGCACCTGACCGGCAGCAAAAAAGGCTGCGACCACGGCCAGTGTGGCGCCTGCACGGTGATTGCCGATGGTCGGCGAATCAACTCGTGCCTGACCCTGGCGGTGATGCACGAAGGCAGTGAAATCACCACCATCGAAGGCCTTGGCATGCCCGACCAGTTGCACCCGATGCAAGCCGCGTTCATCAAGCACGACGGTTATCAGTGCGGCTATTGCACGCCCGGGCAAATCTGCTCGGCAGTGTCGGTGATCAAAGAAATCCGTGATGGCATTCCCAGCCATGTCAGCCCCAGCCTGACGGATTCCCCGCAACTGATCGCCAGTGAATTTCAGGAGCGCATGAGTGGCAACATCTGCCGCTGCGGTGCTTACTCGAACATCATCGAAGCCATGACTGAAGTCGCGGAGGTGCCGGCATGAGACCGTTCAATTACAGCCGCGCCGACTCCCCCGCTGCCGCTGCGCAAGCGGCGCAGATTGAAGGCGCCAAGTTCATTGCCGGCGGCACCAATCTGCTGGACTTGATGAAGCTCGACATCGAAACCCCGCTGCACCTGATCGACGTCAATCACTTGGGCCTGGATCAGATCGAAGCCACGCCCGAGGGTGGTTTGCGCATCGGCGCGCTGGTGCGCAACACCGATCTGGCCGCCGACCAACGCGTGCGCAAGGATTACGGATTACTCTCCCGCGCCTTGCTCGCCGGCGCCTCCGGCCAATTGCGCAACATGGCAACCACTGCCGGCAATCTGCTGCAACGCACCCGTTGCCCATACTTCTACGACACCAATCAGGCGTGCAACAAACGCCAGCCCGGCAGTGGTTGCGCGGCGATTGGCGGGGTCAGTCGGCAACTGGGGATCATCGGCGTCAGCGACGCCTGCATCGCCACGCACCCGAGTGACATGGCCATCGCTATGCGCGCCCTCGATGCACAGATCGAAACGGTGAAGCCCGACGGCAGCACCCGCAGCATCGCCATGGCCGATTTTCATCAGTTGCCCGGCAACACGCCGAACATTGAAACCAGCCTCACGCCCGGCGAATTCATCACCGCCGTGACCCTGCCCGCACCCGTCGGCGGCACGCACATTTATCACAAGGTGCGTGATCGCTCGTCGTACGCTTTTGCGCTGGTCTCGGTCGGCCTGATTCTGCAAAAGGATGGCAGCGGCCGCATCGCTGTCGGCGGGATCGCGCCGAAACCGTGGCGCGTCGAAGCCGCCGAAGCGCTGCTGCCCAACGGCGCAAAAGCTGTCAGCGCACGCCTGCTCGATGGCGCGACGCCGACCCACGATAACCAATTCAAACTGACCCTGGTCGAGCGCACGCTCGGTTCGGTGTTGGCGCAAGCGAGGGAACAAGCATGAAATTCGACACGCCCGCCACCACCAACCCGATCGACCAGTTAAAGGTCATCGGCAAACCCACCGACCGTGTCGAAGGCCCGCTGAAAACCAGCGGTCAGGCGCCGTATGCCTACGAGCAACACGAGGCAGTGGCCAATCAGGCTTACGGCTTCATGGTCGGCTCAGCCATTGCCAAGGGCCGGATCAACAACATCGACCTTGAAGACGCGAAAGCCGCACCGGGCGTGCTGGCAATCGTCACTGCCGCCAACGCGGGCAAACTCGGCAAGGGCAAATACAACGCCGCGCACCTGCTCGCCGGGCCGGAGATTCAGCACTATCACCAGGCTGTCGCTTTGGTAGTTGCGGAGACTTTCGAACAGGCGCGCGCCGCCGCGCTAATGGTCAAGGTTGATTATGTGGCAGCCACTGGCGAGTTCGATCTGGCCAGCGTGCGCGACAAAGGCGTCGAGCCGAAAGAAGAACTGCCCGACGTCAGCCACGGTGATTTCGCCAAGGCGTTCGAAGCCGCTCCGGTGCAGTTCGATCAGACCTACACGACGCCGGATCAGTCCCACGCAATGATGGAACCGCACGCCACATTGGCCGCGTGGAAAGGCGATGAGCTGACGCTGTGGACGTCCAATCAGATGATCGCCTGGAGCGTCGACGACATCGCCACCACCCTCGGTTTGCCGAAGGAAAAAGTCCGCCTGATTTCGCCGTACATTGGCGGCGGATTCGGCGGCAAACTGTTCATCCGCGCCGACTCCATCCTCGCTGCACTCGGCGCACGGATGGCTGGCAGACCGGTGAAAGTCGCCCTCGCCCGCCCGCAAATGGCCAACAACACCACCCACCGCCCCGCCACTATTCAGCGCATTCGCATGGGTGCGACGGCGGACGGCAAACTCACGGCAATCGCCCACGAAGGCTGGTCGGGCAACCTGGAGGACGGCAAAGTCGAGGTCGCGGCGCAGCCGAGTCAATTGCTCTACGCCGCTGAAAATCGTCTGGTCACGATGCGCCTCGCGCCGCTCGATCTGCCCGAAGGCAATTCCATGCGCGCGCCCGGCGAAACGCCCGGACTGATGGTGCTGGAAATCGCCATGGACGAAATGGCCGAGCAGCTGAAACTTGATCCGATCCAGTTCCGCATCCTCAACGACACTCAGGTCGATCCGGTGAAAACCGAGCGGCCGTTTTCCCAGCGCCGCTTGATCGAATGTCTGCAAACCGGCGCCGACAAGTTCGGCTGGAGCCAGCGAAATGCTCAGCCGGGCACCCGCCGCGAAGGTCGCTGGCTGATCGGCATGGGCGTGGCGGCGGCGATCCGTAACAACCTGCTGGTCAAATCGGGCGCGCGGGTGAAGCTGGAGCGCGACGGCAAAGTCACCGTGGAAACCGACATGACCGACATCGGTACCGGCAGCTATACGATCATCGCGCAGACAGCCGCCGAGATGATGGGCGTGGGTTTGAAGGACGTGACGGTGCACCTGGGCGATTCGAGCTTCCCGGTTTCGTCGGGTTCTGGCGGCCAATTCGGCGCCAATTGCTCGACCGCCGGGGTGTATGCCGCGTGCATGAAACTGCGCGAGACAGTGGCGGGCAAGCTCGGGTTGGCGGCGGATCAGGCTGAGTTTGTCGACGGTGAAGTGCGCGTCGGCGACAAGCGAGTGCCGCTGCGTAATGCTGCGCAAAACGGCGTGTTGGTGGCCGAGGACAGCATCGAATTTGCCGACCTTGCCAAGCAATATCAGCAGTCGACGTTTGGTGCGCATTTCGTTGAGGTGGCTGTGGACGCGGCGACTGGCGAAATCCGCGTTCGGCGCATGCTCGCGGTGTGTGCGGCGGGACGGATTCTTAACCCGAAAGCGGCGCGCAGTCAGGTGATCGGCGCGATGACCATGGGCGTCGGTGCGGCGTTGATGGAAGAACTGTCGATCGACAAGAAGCTCGGTTTTTTTGTTAACCATGATCTGGCGGGATATGAAGTGCCGGTGCACGCCGACATTCCCCATCAGGAGGTGATTTTTCTTGATGAAACCGATCCGATTTCTTCGCCGATGAAGGCTAAGGGTGTGGGTGAGTTGGGCATTTGCGGAGTGAGCGCGGCAGTGGCGAATGCGATCTATAACGCCACGGGCGCGCGGGTGCGGGAGTATCCGATTACGCTGGATAAAATTCTGTCGTCGTTGCCGGAGATGATTTAAACGCCTGAAAGAGCCCCTCACCCTAGCCCTCTCCCAAAGGGAGAGGGGACTGATTGGGGGATATTGGCGAAATGCATCGACTTGAACGTACTGCTTTGAATCCATAATCGATGGGGTTTTTCAGGTCGATGCAACTCGCGAGACACCTCGGTCGGCCCCCTCTCCCACCGGGAGAGGGCTGGGGTGGGAAAAAGGCTCTACTCGGATCGCGGGTATTGCTCAGCGCTCACCTGTTCCATCCACTCCACCACCTTGCCATCAAGCACTTCAGCAATCGCGATATGCGTCATCGCCGTGGTTGGCGCCGCCCCGTGCCAATGTTTGGCACCCGGCGCAATCCATACAGTATCCCCCGGGCGAATCTCGCGTACCGGTTGTCCCCATTCCTGCACGAAACCCACCCCAGCGGTGACGATCAATGTCTGTCCCAGTGGATGGGTGTGCCACGCCGTGCGCGCGCCCGGCTCGAATGTCACCGTCGCGCCACTGACCCGCGCTTCATCAGACCCCTTGAACGGTGCATCAACCCGCACAGTGCCGGTGAACCAATCCGCCGGGCCACGGGCCGAAGGTTGCGAGCCGTTGGGCGTAACGCTCACGCGAGGATTTTCATTGGCCTGCACCTCACCTGCCAACAGGGACAGGGTCAGAGCAGAAGCAGCAATCGGGTTCATGGCAAGTTCCTCCAGAGAATCAATGCCATCACTTTACCGACCCGCACTCTTCAGATAATCGACTAGAATTCGAAAAAACTTATGCGGGACACTCATCAATGCTTCGGGAAAACGCCACCGACCTGCTCGCCTTTCTCGCCGTGGCCCGCGAACGCAGCTTCACCAAAGCTGCCGCCAAGCTCGGCGTCTCGCAATCGGCGCTGAGCCACACCATTCGCGCCCTCGAGGCGCGCCTTGGCCTGCGCCTGTTGACGCGCACCACACGCAGCGTCTCGCCCACCGAGGCCGGCGAGCACCTGCTGCAAACCATCGGCCCGCGCTTCGAAGAGATCGAAGTGGAACTGGCGGCCCTGAGCAACCTGCGCGAAACCCCGGCGGGCAAAATCCGCATCAACGCCACCGACCATTCGCTGGACTGGCTGCTGCGCCCGGTACTCAAGGAGTTTCTGCCCAAGTACCCCGACATCGCCGTCGAAGTCAGCTGTGATTATGGTTTCGTCGACATCGCCGGCCAGGGCTTCGACGCCGGCATTCGTTTGGGCGAAGACGTTGCGCAAGGCATGATCGCCACGCGCATCGGCCCGGACATGCGCATGGCGGTGGTTGGCTCGCCCGCGTATTTCGCCCGCTGCCCCGCCCCGCAAACCCCACGCGACCTGACCGACCACAGCTGCAACAACTTGCGCCTGCCCACCAACGGCGGGCTGTATAGCTGGGAATTCGAGAGGGATGGCGAAAGCCTTAAGGTGCGAGTATCCGGGCAGATCACATTGAACGGCGTCTACCCGTTACTTGATGCGGCGCTGGATGGGTTCGGTTTGAGCTACATCCCGGAGAACATTGTCGCGCCGTATCTGGCCGATGGTCGCTTGCAGCAAGTGCTTGAGGATTGGTGCCCGACCTTCGCCGGGTATCACCTCTACTACCCGAGCCGGCGTCAGGCGGCACCGGCATTTGCGTTGTTGCTGGAGGCGTTGCGCTATCGCCCCTGACCCCAACCGCCAACCTGCTTTCTGTAGGAGCAGAGCTTGCTCGCGAAGAGGCCATATCAGTCGATATTTTCGCTGACTGATACACCGCTTTCGCGAGCAAGCTCGGCTCCTACAGGATTTGTTGCAAGAGTTGGCCCACGCGCGTGGCACAAGCTGGATATCCCCGCTGACTAACCCACCAACGCAATCAACTGATGCCGCTGCGCATCGGTGAGCATCGGCCCGAATCCGGCCCTGACGTTGTCGGCCATATAACGCGGATTGCTCGTCCCCGGAATCACACAGGTCACCGCCGGATGCGCCAGCAGAAACTTCAGCGCCAGTTGCGGCCAGCTGTTGACCTGGACGTCCGACACCCACGCCGGCAAAGGTTTGCCCTTGAGCCGGCCCAGCAAAGCACCGCCACCAAACGGCCGATTGCAGATTACCGCCACCCCGCGCTCACGGCACAGCGGCAGGATGCGTTTCTCCACACCTCGATCATCGAGGGCGTAGTTGATTTGCAGAAAATCCAGTTGCTCATTCTTCAACACCGCTTCGACTTCATCGTAAGCCGAGGACGTGTAATGGGTGATGCCGATGTAGCGGATGCGCCCCTGCTCTTTCCATTCGCGCAGGGTCGGCAGGTGGGTTTGCCAGTCGAGCAGGTTGTGGATCTGCATCAGGTCGATGCGTTCGGTGCGCAGCAGGCTGAACGACTGCTCCATCTGCGCGATGCCTTCCTCGCGCCCGCGTATCCACACCTTGGTCGCCAGAAACGCCGGCGAGCGGGGTTCATGGATCGACAGCAATTCGCCGGTGGTCTGCTCGGCGCGGCCATACATGGGTGAGCTGTCGATCACCGTGCCACCCTTGGTGAACAGCTCATCAAGCACCGCCGGCAGCTGCCGATAAGCCGGGTCGCCCGGCGCGACGTCGAAACCGCGGTACGTGCCCAGACCGACCAGGGGCAATGACTCGGAGCTGGAAGGGATGGCGCGGGTCTGCATGGCTTGGCCTCGGATAGTCGCGGGTGGCGCGGCAATGGCCAACGCCCGATCAAAAGTGAAGACTGCCGAAACCCCGGCAGCCAGCGTGAGCAATCGGCGACGGGAGTAACCCTCAGTGTGGCTCATGCTGGTTCCCCTGCTGCGTGAATCTGTTGCATGTTGTGTGCGCAGACCGTCTGGCGAAATCGCTGGACTACACTGCGACTGCCGACTTCCTTACCCCGTTAAAAGTAGCCGAATGTCCCGAACCCTGATGTTACTCGTCGCATTGATCGTCGTTGTGTACCTGGTGCTGTGCGCGGCGCTGTTCGTTTTTCAGCGCTCGCTGATCTATTTTCCGCAGGCGGGCACGATGGAGTCGGCGGAGTCACGGCTGAAATTATCGATGGCGGATGCCGACGTCTGGGTGACCACCCGCGAGCGTGTCGGGCAACGGGCGCTGATCTATTTCGGCGGCAATGCCGAGGATGTCTCGCACAATCTGCCGGAGTTCGCCGCGGCGTTCCCGGATTACGCGCTGTACTTTCTGCATTATCGAGGGTTTGGCGGCAGCGGCGGCAAGCCTTCCGAGGAGGCAATTGCCGAGGATGCGCTGGCATTGTTTGATCAGGTGTATGCCAGTCATCCGCAGGTGGCGGTGATCGGACGCAGCCTGGGTTCGGGCGTTGCGGTGCGTCTGGCCAGTCAACGGCCGGTGCAGAATTTGATTCTGGTGACGCCGTACAACAGCCTCGAAGAAGTCGCCGTGAAGCAATATCCGTGGGTGCCGGTGAAGTGGTTGCTCAAGGATCGTTATGAATCAGGCAAATATGCGGCGCATATTCGCGTACCGACGTTGTTGCTGGCGGCGAGTGATGACGAGGTGATTGCGCGGGACAGTACTGAGCGGCTATTGAGGAATTTTCCCGAGGGGGTGGCGGTGCTTAAGGTGGTGCCGGATTCGGGGCATAACTCGATTTCCGAGCGGGGGGAGTATTTGCGGTGGATGGGGGATGTGTTGAATCGCTGAGTTTTGTGTTGGCGGGTCTGGCCTCTTCGCGAGCAAGCCCGCTCCCACATTTTGTCCGGTGTACACCAAACCAGTGTGGGAGCGGGCTTGCTCGCGAAGGGGCCGGCCAAATCACATCAATACCCCAGAAAAAAACCACACCTGCCACCCTGAACCAAGTCCAAAAAGCCCAGTCCTACACGCGCCGCTTTTTCCTCTCCTGAGCCATCCACTCCATGCGCCACACCGCCCACCCACTTCGTCTGGTTTCGCTGTGCCTGCTGCTTTCGCCTTTGTTTGCTCAATCCGCCCACGCCGGCGCCGAACGCCAACTGGTCGCGGCCATCAACGACTACCGCGCCCACCCGCAACGCTGCGACCGACGCCCCGCGCAGCGCCTGGCTCCGCTGGCGTTGAAAGAAAATCTCGCGCTACCTATCGGCTATGGCTCCGGCGGCGGCATGCGCGAGGCGCTGAAATCGTCCGGATATGCGGCGGTGACGGTGCGCAGCATCCGCATCGTCGGTGCCGAGGACGCCGAAGAAGCCTTCGACCGGCTGCAAGACCACTACTGCGGCGCATTGCTCGACAGTCAGTACGCCGACATCGGCATCAGCCGTTCGCGCAGTGAATGGCAAGTGGTGCTGGCGCGGCCGGTGCTCGACAACCGGGTCGGCGATAACCGCAGCGTCGGCAAAGCGCTGCTCGCCGAGGTCAATGCCGCTCGCGCCCGGCCACGGATGTGCGGACGTCAACGCTTCGCTGCCGCCCGACCGCTGAGCTGGAACGTTGCACTGGGCGCGGCCGCACAAGGGCACAGTAAGGCCATGGCTTATGGCAATTATTTTGCGCATCGTGATCCGGACGGTGATTTGCCGGCGGATCGCGCCAGAGCGGCGGGTTATCGGGGGCGGCAGATAGGCGAAAACATTGCCGCCGGGCAGAGTTCGCCGGGCAAGGCGATGGCCGGGTGGCTGGCCAGTCCGGGGCATTGCGCCAATTTGATGAACCCGATGTTTACCCAGGTGGGAGCGGGTTTTGCCAGCGAGGCGCGTAGTGATGAAGGGGTTTACTGGACGATGCTGTTTGGTGCGCCTTGATTTTTGATTTAAAGCAAATGGCCCTTTCGCGAGCAGGCTCGCTCCCACAGTAGATCGCCGTACACAGGCCGAAGTGGGAGCGAGCCTGCTCGCGAAGAGGCCAGCAGTGTCACCTCATCACTTGGGCCGACGCACCGCCCGCACCCGCCCGCTATTCCCGCCACCACAATAGAACCGATCCTTGCCATCCGCCTCCAGCCCCGACACGCCAGTCCCGTCGGGCATCGTCAGGCTTTCCAGTACCTCACCGTTACCCGGATCGATCCGCCGCAGTTCGCTCTCCTCGCCTTCCCACGTGCCATGCCACAGCGCGCCATCAACCCACGTCACGCCGGTGACAAAGCGGTTCGACTCCAGCGTGCGCAAAATCTCGCCGGTTTCCGGGTTGATCTGATGGATTTTACGGTCGCGATACTGACCAACCCATAACGAACCCTCGGCCCAGGCCATGCCGGAATCGTTGCCACCACCGGGCGCGGCGATGGTGTTGAGGATGCGCCCGGTGGCCGGGTCGATCTTATGGATATGGCGGTCGGCGATCTGGAACAAATGCTTGCCATCGAACGCAGTGCCGCCATCAGCGCCGACCTTGAGGGTGCGCACGGTTTCGCCGCTGGCCGGATTCAGCGCATTGAGCTGACCGTCGCTGGCGAACCAGACTTGCTGACCGTCGAAGGTCACGCCGTGGATGCCGTCGATCCCTTCGAACGGGCCGTATTCGCGAAGAATTTCTGCGTTTGCGTGTTTCATGGGGGCTTCCTCGTGTTGGTTGAGACCAGCCTAGCCATTGCCCAGCGACACCGGGAGTAACAAGATCGTCGCGAAACCCGGCACCGGCGGCGTCATCCAGCGCCGTGATCGGCCCAGACCGAAGGACTGGATTTTGTTTTCCGAGGCCAGTGTCTCGAGCGCTCGTTGCACTTGGCGCTGGCTGCTGCCCAATGCGAGTGCCAGTGCTGAGCTCGACCACGCTTCGCCATCAGCGAGCAAGGCCAGCAGCGCCGCGTGTTTGTCCTCGACCGGTAACGTCAGCAGCGCCACCTCTTCGGCCACCAACGTAAACCCGCGAGGCGTGGCGCGGATGTTCGCCAGCGGTTGCAGCGCTGAGCGCAAGCGCCCGATTTCAACGCGTAGCCGCGCCCGGTGCGATTCGTCGCTGAGTTGCAAACGGAAAGCCTTGGCAATCAGCGCCTCTCGCGAGACATCGCCCGGCCAGGCTTCCGCTAGCAACCGGGCGAGATGGAACAGCACCGGGCGAGTGGCAAGCGCAACCGTCATGCCGGCACCGCGTACGTTGTAGCGGCAAGCGTCGACCACTAGCGTTTTTGAGGCGAACAGGGTTTCTACTTCTGCGAGTTTCAGCGGCTGCTCCTTTCCGCTGATGATCAATCTCGCAACCGGCGCCTCAAGGATTTGCGCGGTGTGCTCGACTTCAACGCTCAACGCCTCAATGCCAGCCTCCCGCGCCGCGTGCTGCGCGCGAACCAGCGCCGCCTGCGCCCTGTGCGCCTGAACCCTGCGCAACGCAATGCCCGCCGCCACCAGTTCATGGGCGGCACGCAAGGCTGGCGGAAGTGGTGCAGGATCCTGTTCAGCGAGCAACCGTTCAGCGTCATCCAGCTCACCGATCAACAACAATCGACGAATCTGCAAGTAACGCGCGTGCGCCGCGTTGAGCCGGTCACCGTGATCCTCCAGCAACCGACGCGCCGCCTCCAGCGCCTCCATCGGCCAGCCCAGATCGCGTGCCGCCAGCGCCACTTCGGCCTCGGCAACAAGACACCGCGCCCGCGACAGCGGCTCATTGCGACCGAACGCCTTCACCGCTCGCTGCAACAACGCCTTGGCACGCGGCAGATCGCCCAACTGCGCCATGGCAATACCGCGCAACGCCAGCGCCGGCGGATCCTCGCGCAGGGCGACGAAATTCAGTGCCGCCAACGGATCCCCCGCCGCAAGCGCACGGCTGGCGGCGGTGATCAGTGAGTCCATGGTGAATGACGCATGGCGGAGGTTCCCCGGAAGTCGAAGCTTCAGGGGAGTCTAATACCGGTTACTTGAGCAGGTGATTTTTCTTCAACAGTTCAAGCAAACCTTTGGGCACTAACGGAGATTGTTCGTTGAAGCTTGAGCTGTCATGCCAACTCGCAGTGAACGGAGCGCCGTTACTTTCATGCCCTTGAATATGGGGTTGTTCGTAGAGAGCGGCATCATCAAATGAGGCATCGTAGACCTGAACGATCTCATGCCCAGGCTTGCCGTTGTAAACGAAGAGGCTTTCCAGCGTGCCAATCAGACGCAAGTCATGGATCGACTGCGTCAATTCTTCCTGCACCTCACGCACGATCGCTTCGGCGCTGGTTTCACCGAATTCGATGCCACCGCCGACGGGACGGAAAAGGGTTTGTTGCTGGATCGGGTCGTAAAAACTGTTTACCAGAATTCGACCATTGCGATGAAAGACGCAGAGTGCGAGGGCACGGATACGCGGTTCGGCCATGAGGGGTGACGTCCATTTGCGGGGGAAAAGCGCGGCATTAAATCACGATTCGCGCCGTATTCCCCTAGGCATCACCCATCAACTCTTGACGCGTTTCAAACCGGAGAAATCGTTGCGAGCACGCCGATCAGAATGGTCAGTGTCAGAAATCCACCCAGGAAAATCGCCATCTTGAACATAGAGCTCTCCTCAATGCAGGGTTTGCGGTGCACTGGACGCTTCGGAATGAAGGACTGCCGTGAGTGACCGCACTGCCGGGGTATTTTGAGCCGGTGACTGAACCGGTTACAGAGGCAGATAGAATTGAAAAATGCATATCAGATGACATCTGATCTGTAGGAGCTGCCGAAGGCTGCGATCTTTTGATCTGGATCCTTGAACATCAAGATCAAAAGATCGCAGCCTCGTTTCACTCGACAGCTCCTACAGGCTAGAGTGACTGCGGTCGCGCGAAAACAATAAAAACTCTGGGGTAAATCCATGTCCGAACTGAACCTGCAACCCAATGTCGCCGATTCACTGAACCGCTGGCACGAGATGATCCGCACCGGCAACTTGAGTGCCCTGCCTGAACTGCTTGATGCCAAAGCCGTATTCCGTTCACCGATGGCGCACACGCCCTACCCTGGCGCGCCGGTGGTGTCGATGATCCTCAATACGGTGTTCGAGGTGTTTCAAGACTTTGAATATCACCGTGAGCTGGCGACGGCGGATGGTTTGAATGTGATTCTGGAGTTCAGCGCCAAGGTCGGGACGAAAGAGCTGAAAGGCATCGACATGATTCGCTTTGATGAGCAGGGGAAGATTGTCGAGTTTGAAGTGATGGTGCGGCCGTTGAGCGGGTTGCAGGCGTTGGGCGAGGAAATGGGGCGGCGGCTTGGCGCTTATCTGGCTTCCGCGAAACCCTGACATCTGAACACCTGAACACCTGAACATCTGAACATCTGAACATCTGAACACCGAAACACCTGAACACCTGAACACCGAAACAATTCTGTAGGAGCTGCCGAAGGCTGCGATCTTTTGATTCTAAAACAAGATCAAAAGATCGCAGCCTTCGGCAGCTCCTACAGGAGATACAGGGAATACAGAGGGATATCGAGGGATAAAAAAAAGCCCACTGACCGTCGCCGGTACAGTGGGCTTTGTGTGTCAGGAGTCTAATTACAGAGCCATGTCACGTGCAGCGTTTTCCTTCGGTGCTTCAGCTTTTTCAGCTGCAGGTGCAGCCGGAGCAGCAGCCTGACCGATCACTGGAGGCGTCGGCAGTTCGAGGATCTTGGCGGTGTAAGCCCACTCTTCGGCCACTTTCGCTGGATCGCTATTCAACTGAGTGCCGTAGCTTGGCACGATCTGGTGCAGCTTGGTTTGCCACTCTGGGCTAGCCACTTTGTCTTTGAAGACTTTCTGCAACACGCTCAGCATGATCGGTGCAGCGGTCGACGCGCCTGGCGATGCGCCCAGCAGGCCGGCGATGGAGCCGTCTTGTGCCGCAACGATTTCGGTGCCCAGTTTCAGCACGCCGCCAGCGGCTTCATCACGCTTGATGATTTGCACGCGTTGGCCGGCTTGCCACAGGCGCCAGTCTTCGGCTTTGGCGTTCGGGAAGTATTCCTTCAGCGCGTTCAGACGGTCTTCATCCGACAGCATCAGTTGGCCAGCGAGGTACTCGACCAGCGGGTATTCCTTGATGCCGACCTTGGTCATAGGCCAGATGTTGTGGGTGGTGGTGCTGGTCAGCAGATCCAGGTACGAGCCTTCTTTGAGGAACTTGGTGCTGAAGGTCGCAAATGGGCCAAACAGGATAACGCGCTTGCCGTCCAGAACACGGGTGTCCAGGTGTGGAACCGACATCGGTGGCGCGCCAACCGAAGCTTTACCGTAGGCCTTGGCCAGGTGCTGTTCAGCGATGGTCGGGTTATCGGTCACCAGGAACGAGCCGCCTACCGGGAAGCCAGCGTATTCCTTGGCTTCAGGAATGCCCGACTTCTGCAGCAAGTGCAGTGCACCGCCGCCCGCGCCGATGAACACGAACTTGGCGTCGGTTTCGGTTTTGCTGCCGTCTTTCAGGTTTTTGTAGCTGACGCGCCAAGTGCCATCGGCATTCTTGGTGATGTCCTGCACTTCGCTCGACAGTTTCAGATCGAAGTTAGGCTTGGTTTGCAGGTGGGCAGCGAACTGGCGGGTGATTTCGCCGAAGTTCATGTCGGTACCCAGCGGGCTCCAGGTGGCCGCGATTTTCTGGTTCGGGTCACGCCCTTCCATCATCAGCGGAACCCACTTCTTGATCACAGCCGGGTCTTCGGAGTACTGCATACCAGCGAACAGCGGGCTCGCTTGCAGGGCTTCGTAGCGCTTTTTGAGGAACTTGATGTTGTCATCACCCCACACAAAGCTCATGTGCGGCGTGGTGTTGATGAACGAGCGAGGGTTCTTCAGAACGCCTTGCTGAACCTGCCAGGCCCAGAACTGACGGGACACCTGGAACGCTTCGTTGATCTCGACAGCTTTCGGGATCGTCACGTTGCCTTTGTCATCTTCCGGGGTGTAGTTCAGCTCAGCCAGAGCAGAGTGACCGGTACCGGCGTTGTTCCAGCCGTTGGAGCTTTCGAGGGCGACGCCGTCGAGGCGCTCGACCATTTCCATCGACCAGCTTGGCTCCAGCTCATTGATCCACACACCCAGGGTGGTGCTCATGATGCCGCCGCCGATCAACAGCACGTCGACTTTCTTTGCTTCTTCAGCATTGGCGGACGACATCCCCATCGCCAAAGCCAGCCCCAGCAGAGCTGTGTTCACTTTCTTAAACATCCGTAGCACCTATGATAAAACGCCTTCCGCCCGTCGCTGTTATCAGCATGCGATCCGCTTTGGTGACGCTCAGGCTGGCGTCGCAGATTCCGGCACACTGCAATTTTGACGGGTGGGCACACAAGGCCGACGTACCGCATCGACCTCAGTTAATGTCCCTTCTGAACTGGTTTCTTATCATTATTGGCATCAGCTACTTGAGCGACAGGGATTCCGTCGGCTCGCCACGCGGCAAGCAGACTGAATTAGGTCAAACCAAGTTGGCGCGAAGAATATCACGTCAGGACAAACCCGCGCGTCTGTTCCCGACTTGATAGTCCTTTTGCGTTCAGGGACTTATCGGCTGGAGGGGGTTGAACATGAATCTTGGAGCGGGCATTTAAGTATTGGGGTGACTGGACTGACCTCTTCGCGAGCAAGCCCGCTCCCACAGGTTTCTGCGGTGTAAATGCAATATATGTAACACCATCAATCCCCATGTGGGAGCGGGCTTGCTCGCGAAGGCCTTCAGCAGATGGCAACAATCAGCAACACTAAACGCAGTTTGATCGACACCGTGGGTTTCTCCTTGGGGGACGCCGGTAAAGGCCTGTCAGTCCTGGAGTTAAGCCTATTTACGCCGGTCTGCCGCGCCAGAGCGTGTCGGCAGATGTCTGCGCGCAGGGCAACGGCGATAAAACTTTCAGTTTGAGCGGCAAGTCTCATTTTTCAACGCGCGCGGACAAGGCCTTCATCGCCGGTTAATGCCGGCAGGCTATTGAGTCCGTCGTTCTGAAAACTCATGCAGCACAAGGAAACGCTTATGAAACGCGCACTGTGGTTAGGCCTGCTCGGCACCTTCGCAATCGGCACTGCTCAGGCAGCGACGGAAAAAGTCGCGATCAATCTGGTCAGCGCCGACGGTGCACCGCAGGCGATCGGCTCGATTACCGTCAGTGAGACGCCGTATGGCCTGTTGTTTACTCCTGATCTGAAATCCCTGCCGGCCGGCGTGCACGGTTTTCACGTGCATGAAAACGGCAGTTGCGAGCCGGGCATGAAGGACGGCGTCAAAGGCGCGGCACTGGCAGCTGGCGGGCACTTCGATCCGCAGAAAACCGGCAAGCACCTCGGCCCCTACGCAGACGGCCATCTCGGTGACCTGCCGGCGGTATACGTAACCGCTGACGGTATCGCCAATTACCCGGTGCTGGCGCCGCGCCTGAAGAAAATCTCCGAGATCAAGGGCCACGCGCTGATGATCCACGCCGGTGGCGACAACCATTCCGACATGCCGAAACCACTGGGTGGTGGCGGTGATCGCATGGCCTGTGGCGTGATTTGATAGAACTCGCGTCAAGACCGGGCACCCGCCACGGCGTGCCCGCGTCTGCAGAATTAACGCCTCACGGAACTCCCGCCCTCCGCGCACCTCTCACATTATGCAGTCCTTCCCTTTTTGCTTAGCGCTTGTGGAGGAACCCCGTCATGCGCAAGTTATTGCTCGTTTCTTCTTTACTCTTATGCCTGCCCGTCGGCTCCGCTATGGCCAAGGTCGATGCGGGGGATGTGGCCACTTCGGCCGGCGTTTCCGCTTCGCTGTATTCGACCTTCAAGGATCACAAAATGGTGATCCCGGCGCGTGACGACTTGTCTGCCTTTGTCGCCAGCGGCGGAGCCATTCGCGGGGTTTATCTTGAGTCGGTATTGCAACAGGTTCGTCAGGAAAATCCCGGCATCAATGCCAGCGATGAAGACCTCGCCAACGCGATTCTGGTGCATTACGAAGGCCTGAATCAGTAACCGGCACGGAGCAAGCAGCCGATGGATGGCCGCTGACGGCGCATAGGCAAAACTGTCCAACGGCCTCTATGATGGAGGCCATGATGACGACTGCGCCTTTGCGCTCCCCCTGCCCACCCGGCGCCTGCGATTGCGGGCGTGACCCGTTGCTGGACACACCCGGCGCGGATTTGCGCATTCTGCGCCTGACCCGCGAGGAAGAAAAAGTCCTGCTCGCGCGTCTCGAAAAACTGAAAAACCTCGACGACCTTCGGCACCTGCAAAAACGCATGTTCGAGCAGTTGGGCATTCGCGTTGACGTCTCACCGGGTTTTCACGAAGTGCGCACCATGCTCGGCATCGAGATCGAAATCGACGCGCTGCCGGGCCTGTGCCGCAAGACGCGCAAGTCGATTCCAACGGCGATTCGACGGGGCCTGAACAACAACCCCGAAATCGCTTTTGAATTGCTTAACGCCCACGACTTGCTGCGCGACACCTGATCACTTTTTCATGCCGACTCGTTTGCACATCTCGGCGGTGATGCTCTGCCGGGTTTTCTTCATGTCAGCCCACGGCTCATCGCCAACCTCGGCCAACCGTTCGTAGACGTTATGCACGTTCCATTGATTGCCGCCCTTGATCTCCCCAACCTCTTCACGAAACAGCGGTACCGACACCGGCAGCCCTTCGCGCGTACGCGCCGAGTAAGTGCAGATGGTGGTGGCGCCGAGGCCGTTGCGCAGGTAGTCGATGAAGATACGCCCGACACGGTTTTTCGGCCCGGACACCGCCGAAAATCGATCCGGCAACAGTTTGGCCATATGGCTGACAATCGCGTGGCTGAAATCCTTCACTTCATCCCAGCCGAGCTTGCGCGTGATCGGCACCACCAAGTGAATACCCTTGCCGCCACTGGTTTTCAGAAACGCTTTCAAGCCGAGTTCATCGAGCACGGTCAAGGTCAGCGCGGTGGCTTCGACCATGCTCTTCCACGGCAGCGCGGGATCAGGGTCGAGGTCGAGCACGAAGCGATCGGGTTTATCCAGATCCACCGTGGTTGCGTTCCAGGTGTGCAACTCGACGGTGCTCATCTGCACCGCGCCGATCAGTGCTTCGGCGTTGTTGATCAGCATCACCGGTTGACCGGTGACGTCTTTGTCCAGCGTGCTGATGCCGGGGATCGCCAGGCGCTCAGCGTTCTTCTGGAAGAACAGTTCACCCGCAATGCCATCCGGCGCGCGCACCAACGCCACCGGGCGATCCTTGAGTTGCGGCAGAATCCATTCGGCAACGCTGGCGTAGTACTCGGCCAGTTGCATTTTGGTCGTGCCGCTGACCGCGTCGATCACTCGATCCGGGTGGGTGATGCGAACCTTGCCGTTGGCCAGACCGAGTTGCGACGGCGCAGTCTCAGCCTTTTCCGCGGGCACTTTTTTCGCCGGTTTTTTCGCAGGGCTTTTCGCTGCGGATTTCGTCTCTGACTTCTTCACCGGTTTCGCTCGCTCCTCAGTAATGTCCTTGGCCGGTTTGTCATCGCGCAAACCATGGAACACGGCGTGGCGCACCGAGCCGTCCTTGGTCATTTCAGCGAAGGCGATTTCGGCCAGCAATTTCGGTTTGAGCCAGTGCACGCCTTTGGCCTCGAAACCGCTCGGCGGATTGACCACGGCAGCCTTCTTCACCTGCAACGGTTTCAGTTGCGCCAGAATGCTTTTCAGCGTCGCTTCGTTGAAGCCCGTGCCAACCTTGCCGGCGTAGCGCAACTCGCCGCTGTCACGATCATGCAGACCCAACAGCAACGCTCCGAAGGCACTGCGCGAACCTTTCGGATCGGTGTAGCCGACGACGACAAATTCCTGCCGATGCTTGCACTTCAGTTTGATCCAGTCACCGCTGCGTCGCGACACATAAGGCGAGCCAAGGCGTTTGCCGATCAGGCCTTCCATCTGCATCTGACAAGCGCTGTTGAGCAATGCATCCGGGGTTTCGTCGAAGGCTTCGGAATAGCGCAGCAGCGGATTTTTCTGCGCGCCGAGGATCGTCGCTAGCGCGGCTCGACGCTCTTCAACCGGCACCTCACGCAAGTCGACGCCGTTGAGATACGGCAGATCAAACAGGTAGTAGAGAATGTTGCCGCTGCGCCCAGCCTCGAAAGCATTTTGCAGCGCCTGAAAATCCGGCACGCCATGTTCGTTGGCGACGACCATTTCGCCGTCCAGCCAGGCCGATTCCAGACCCAGCGCGGCCAAGGCTTCGGCCTGTTGCGGCAACTTGTGCGTCCAATCGTGGCCGTTACGGGTGAACAGTTGCACCTGGTCGTGATCGATCCGCGCCATGATCCGGTAGCCATCGAATTTGATTTCGTAGCTCCACTGCCCTTCGGGCGCGCTGTCGACCAATGTGGCCAATTCGGGTTTGAGCTGCGCCGGCAGCTTGGCTTTATGCGCGCCCGTCAGCGTGCCGGTGGCTTTTTTGCGCGATTTGGCGGCGGGTTTCTTCACCGGTCTGCTTTGTTCGGCGGCGAGTTTCGGTTTGTCGACGAGGGTGCGTTCGCTCAACACGCTGTCCGGCTCAGCGACTAGCACGTCGTAATCATCCTGAGGCCGCGCGGCGCTGTCCTGATGTTTGATCAGGAACCACTGCTCCTTTTTACCCGGCATGTGCGTGCGCACCAGATTCCAGATCCCGCCGAGTTTCTCGCCTTGCAGCTCGAACTTTAGCTTGCCTTTGGCGTAGGCCTGTTGCGGATCCTCCTGCGGGATCCACACGCCACGATCCCAGACAATCACATCGCCCGCGCCGTAATGGCCTTCGGGAATGCTGCCCTCGAAGGTCGCGTAATCCAGCGGATGATCCTCGACGTGCACTGCCAGGCGCTTGACCTTGGGATCCAGCGACGGCCCCTTCGGCACTGCCCAACTCTTCAACGCGCCGTCGAGTTCCAGGCGAAAGTCATAATGCAGGTGCGAAGCGTCGTGCTTCTGGATGCAGAACTGCAAGGCGTGCTCGGCGGCGGTTTTGCGGCCGGAGCGTTTGACTGCCGCCGGTTCCGAGGTTGCCGAGAAATCGCGCATGCGGTTGTAGTCGTCGAGGTTCCTGTTCATCGTGCACCTGCCTGATTTCAGCCCATTCGGGTGACGGTCAGCGCCACCACGGCGATTCGGTCAACCCGTTGATATCCGGGGTTCAGCAGCTCTTCGCCAAAGACATCCGGATCGATTTCACGGTACGTCCAGGCGAAGCGTTTTTCATCAAGTCGCGGCAGCACCGTGTCGAGGAATGGATCACGGCCATCGACCATCGCCACGCCGGTATAGAGCAGCAGCGAACCACCGGGAGCCAGCCGATTTAGCGCTTGCTCGACGATCCGTAGTGACAGTCCCGCGCCGAGTGTTCCGCCACCGTGGCGATAGGCGCGCTCCGCCGGATCCGCCATGTACGGCGGGTTGGCGACGATCAGATCGAACTCGCCATCGACGCCTTGCAACAGATCACTGGCGTGAACTTCAACGTTGGCGACTTCCGCCAGCGCCGCGTTAATTGCAGTCAGGCGCAGCGCGGCGGGGTTGATATCCAACGCCAGGACTTGCGCCTCGCGACGGGCTCGGGCGATCACGATCGCACCGACGCCCGCGCCACAACCGATGTCGACCGCGCGATGGATCGGAGCGAAGTTCTGTTGCAGATGAGCGTGGATCATCTGGGCGAAACGGTAAGTATCCGGGCCGAAGAACACCGAGTCCGCCGCGTCGGTCGGGAACGCCGAATGCACGAACAACAAATCATCCAGGCTCGACCAGCGCACGCGACTTTTCAGCTGGCCTTCGTAGGTGTCGATGACTTGCGCCTCCTGTAACTGGCGCTGTTCGTCGGCGGAGAGCAAACCGGGTTCGAACGGCCGCGACCAGCCAAACACATCACGCAGGCTGTCAGCCATTTGCCCTTCGTCGCGCTGATTAACGCGCTGATGCGTCAGCGGCGTCGGGGTGATGAAACGGTAGCCATCGGCCTGAAGGCGCCGGCCCAGCTGCAGCAGCGCCAGATCATGGCTGCTGAATTGTTCTTCCTGACTCATTGAAAATTTCCTTACGGCTGGCGTGATTTGAGTTCGATGAATCGTCGGGTCGCGAGCAACCCGGCCGGGTGTGCATGGCGATCCGGGGCGAGCCACGGAATCAACGTCGCGATTTGCGTGAGACCGTCCTGACCTTGCAACGCCACGTTCAGTTGCTGCACATCGGGATCCTGCTCGGGCACCGCGATCGATGCCGCCGTTTGAGGCCGGCGCCGAGCGACTTTCGGCTTTTCCGAAGATTTCCAATCGCCGGCAATCCAGTCATGCACCAGTTGTTTTTCATAAGCGTTGAACACGCCGAACATCGCCGCACCATCGCCCGCGATCAGTTGCCAAAAGCGGCTGTTCTGCGGGTCTTCGTTGCGTTTGATCCAGCCTTTGTCCTGCAGCGCTTGCATGAAGCAGGGCAATTGCTCAGGTGTCGACAGCCATTGATTGACGGTCTGGCCTTCAAAGCGGCAGTAGTCGGAATGCATGTGCTGGCCGAACGGCCGCTTGCGCTCAAGCATCGCCAACAATTCACGCTCAAGGTCGAAGTTTTCGATGATCGCGCGACTGCCCTGCCCCAGATCATTAAGGCGATAACCGAGCGATACACGACGCAGAAAATCGGCGCGATCAGCCTCCAGTGGCAACAGGTCGAGCACCGCCTGCACGGCTTTTTGCGCGTGGCCGGTGCTGGCGTTGTCGATGGTCACGTGCAGAGTGAAATAGTAGGGATCGATGCCCAGCTCGCTGAGTTCGTAACTAGTGATCAGCAGGTGCAATGGCAGTTGCTCGTAACCCAGGTTGTAGCCGATCACTTCTGGCAAGCAATCGACACCGGCGATGCCAAGCGCCAGTTGCAACGCGCCTTGCAGATAGTGTTCATCGGCGATCGCGGCGCTGTCCTGCAAGTCGTGTTCGGCAAGGAGTTTGCGGTAGATCACCACATGGTTTTGCGCGGGGTTGCCGTCGCCGAGTTCTTCCAGATAGGTGGTGAGCAAACCGGCGAAACGCGGATCCTGCCACTGCGCCAGCAAGCCATACAGCCACGCGCCGTCGACCAGTTTGGTCGGCGCCACTGCTTGCAGAAAGTACAGCGCCTGCGCTTTGCAGGTGAAGAATTGCCGAGGCCCGCCGGCCTTGCGTTGTTGCAGATACTCGGCGTACTGCTGCGCGACATCGGTGCAATGTTCGGCCACCCAGGCGTGCCACGTCGTCGGGTCTTGCGGCAGGGTATCCGGGAGTTGCCCGGCGTTTTGCAGTTGCTCCTGCAGGAATGACTGCGCCAACGCCTGCGGATTTTCATCCTTGAGCAACGCGTCATAAATGCAGCGAATATTCCCGGCAGGATTGATCGCCTGCGGCTGGGCAGGCGTGGAATGCAGGCGTGTCAGGACGGTCATGGCAGTTTTCTCGGTCAATTGACAGGACGCTGTTCACGCGCCTCTACAGCAGCAGAGGCGTCGCGCCTGTGAAAAATTCAATCGACGTGAAAATTGCCCGGACGGACGGCCCTTTCGAGGCGTTTGCAGCCAATGAATCTCCTTCAACATCTGAAACTGATGAAACTGATGAAACCGCTGAAACCGCTGAAACCGCTGAAACTGCCGAAACTGCCGAAACTATCTGTAGGAGCTGCCGAAGGCTGCGATCTTTTGATTTTGTTTTTTAGGATCAAAAGATCGCAGCCTTCGGCAGCTCCTACATGGGCAAACATCGTATTACGGGGTTAGATCGTGTAATGGGGTTACATCGTGCAACGGGTTGGATTCGCGTTTGGGCGAGGGATGGCTAGGGTTCAAAGACGATGATTTTTGGAGGGCAAAGGAATGCCTGTTGCGGCAAAAGGATGTGGATTGAGGAAGGGGCGGTATTCGGAGTCAGGGCAGGTTTATCTGTTAACGGTGGTGGTTGATCAGCGCCGGCCGGTGTTTGCCGATTTTTCATTCGGACGATTGTTGGTTGAACAACTACGCTTGGCAGAAGAATCAGGATCGGTTCAATCACTAGCATGGATCGTCATGCCGGATCACTTGCATTGGCTGGTTGAGCTGAAACAAGGTTCATTGGCGCAACTCATATGCCGCGTCAAATCGCGGAGTTGTCGGTCGATCAATCTCAGACGGGGCAGTCAGGGGCGGCTGTGGCAGCGCGGGTATTACGATCGGGCATTGCGGCGGGATGAGGATTTGAAAGCGGCTGCGCGGTATATCGTGGTGAACCCTTTGCGGGCCGGGTTGGTTGCGCGGTTGGGGGGTTATCCGTTGTGGGATGCGGTTTGGGTTTGAAAATCCAGATCAAAAGATCGCAGCCTTCGGCAGCTCCTACAGGGACAAATACACCCAATGTGCTGCGATCTTTTGACGCTGGCTTACGCCTGCCCTTTGGCCTGTTGCTCGAGATGCACCTGCAAATCCGGATCGATCTGCAATGCTGCTGCCAGTTCATCCAGATAGCTGCGTTCGGCATCCTGCTGGTCATCCACCAGCAACACGCTGGACAAATACATTTCGGCCGCGATGGCGGGGTCACCGTTTGCCGACTGCGCAACTTCACTGGCGTCCAGCGGTTTGGCGACTTCGGCGTCGAGCCATTGCTGCAATTGTGGATCGTCGGTGTGCTTGCCGATTTCTGCGCTGATCAGGTGTTTTTCCGATTCATCGATACGCCCGTCGGCCTTGGCCGCTGCGATCAAGGCGCGCAGCACCGCGTGGCTGTGTTCTTCGACGTCCGGGCCGGCGAGCAGGTTGGCCGTTTGTGGAATCTGTTGTGGCGCCGCGCTGGCCTGGCTGCGTTGCCAGGCTTGATACGCCTGGTACGCCATCATCCCCAGCGATGCCAGTGCCGCGTAATTGGTGCCGCCGCCGGAACGACTTTGCGTGCCGCCACCCAAGGCGCCGCCCAACCCACCACCGCCAGCCGCACCACCTCCGAGCAGTCCACCGAGCAAACCGCCCAGTCCACCGAGGCCTCCCGCCGATCCACCAGCGCTGGCCGCGCCCGAGCCGCCACCAAGCAGACCACCCAGCAAGCCCCCTAGCCCGCCCAGACCGCCACCGGCCGGGGCGTTACTTTGTTGTCCCGCCGAGGCTTGGCCTCGCAGCAGTTGTTCGAGTAAATCAGTGGTGTTCATGGCGTCATCCTCAGACATTGGCAGTGACTGCGTCTGGCAACTCTAGACCCCTGCGGCCATTGCGCCAGCACCGTTTGGCCGACACTCAAGGCCCTCGCCGGTTTGTCCCGGGAATTTTTCCATCGGCCAGCTAAGATTCAAGGGTGGTGAACCTTATCCCGGCCAGACCGGTCGATAGCTGCAACCCCGACCCGGTTTGCCGGCGCCCTTGCCACTCAAGGGTGATACCCGGCTTGCTTCACTTTCTGGAGAACGCCCCCGTGATATCGACCGTACACATCGCCAGGCTCAAAGCATGGGGCGCCCATGGTTTTACCGCGACCGGCGTGGTCACTGCTTTTCTTGCCACCCTCGCCCTGCTGGAAAACCAGCCGACCCACTGCCTGATGTGGCTGGGCGTGGCGCTGATCGTCGACGGCCTCGACGGCGCCCTCGCGCGCAAGGTTAATGTGCAATCGGTGCTGCCGAGTTTCGACGGCTCGATCCTTGATCTGGTGATCGATTACCTGACCTACGTGTTTATCCCGGCGCTGTTCATCTATCGCTACATCCCGCTGCCGGATTACACCCTGCTGCTGACTGTGTCGCTGATTCTGGTGTCGTCACTGTTCTGCTTCTGCAACGTCAATATGAAGAGCAAGGACAACTACTTTGTCGGGTTTCCGGCAGCGTGGAATGTGGTTGCATTGTGTTTGTACATCATCGGCCCTGGGCCTTGGATCACGTTTTTGACGGTGATCGGGCTGGCGCTGTTGACGGTGACTCGGATGAAGTTTTTGCATCCGTTCCGTGTGCGCCGGTTTATGCCGATCAACATTGCGGTGACGGCGATCTGGCTGCTGTGCAGCTTGTCGCTGGTGCTCAATCACCCGGTGATCAACCCGTTGGTGATGGGGTTGTGGTTGCTGATGTCGGCGTACTTTCTGGGGATCTGCATTTGGCGCACGGCGCTGGAATGGTTTGATCGGGCGCATCAGAAGTAGCACCTTAAACCCAACACCAAACCCTGTGGGAGCGAGCCTGCTCGCGAAAGCGATATGTCAGCAAAGAACTATTTAACTGACAGTCCGCTTTCGCGAGCAGGCTCGCTCCCACATGGCCTGCGTTGATCTAACAAATAAGTCTAGCGTTTGCTGATCACCACCTCCAGATACTCACTCGGCACAACCAGCGAACCCTCTCCTGCTCGATTCATACGATTGAGCAAATCCGCCAGATCACTTTCCAGCGCCTGCCCACTCTCCGGCGGCAGCGCGGCGAACGCCTTGTGCACCGGCCCGTACCAGTGCCGGAAGATATCGATGAAGTGTGCCGCCGAGCGATAGCGGAAATTGAACTCGCGGCGTGTTACCTGCACGACAAAATCATGATCATCGAAATGCTCATGCAGCCACGCTTCCGTGCCCCAGTTCGACGGTGGCTGGGCGATCGCTGGGGGCGGCAGATGCCGGCCGAGGGTTTTGAACATCTGGCCGACGAAACCTTCCGGCGTCCAGTTGGCCAGGCCGATCCGTCCACCTCGGCGACAGACCCGACCCAGCTCAGCGGCCGCTTTGTCCTGATCCGGCGCAAACATCACGCCGAACGTCGACAGCACTGCGTCGTAACTCTCATCTTCGAACGGCAGATCCTCAGCGTCAGCGACTTGGAAGGTCACGTCGAGATGTTCGGCGCGCGCCCGATCCTGTCCACGTTCCAGCAGCGCTGCGACGTAATCGGTGGACGTCACCAATGCGCCACGCCGCGCCGCCGCCAGCGTGGCATTGCCGTTGCCGGCCGCGACGTCCAGCACCTCTTCATCGCAACGCAGATCACAGGCTTCGGCGAGGTTTTCCCCGACGATTTGCAGGGTGGTGCCGATCACGGCGTAGTCGCCACTGGCCCAGGCGACCTTCTGGCGTTCTTTCAAGGCAGTCAGATCAATCGGTGCAGTCATGAATTCGAGCTCCGCTGCGTTCTTGTTATGGACATGGGTAACCGGGCCGGCAGTGACCCCGCTCAATCACTATCGCGCCGCGTCTGCCTGGCGTCCCGGCCAATCGTCCGGCAACCCGTCAAAACCGCTGCTTTGCCGATGAATGGTGGAAATCTGTAAAGCCGCTGCAACAGCCTCGGGATTGCCAGCGGCGGTGGATTGGTTTTTGATGCACGACCGCCTCTGGAACGGACTCGACCGATGTCACTGCAAATCGATTGGCTCGCACATCACATGCAACACAGCGACCGCTATGCCGAATGGATTCATCAGCAATTTCACTACGAATATGCGCATCAACCACTGGCCGATTGGCAGCGTGAATTTGCTCAAGGGCAAAGCAACGGTGAATGGTCGTGCCTGATTGCTCTGGACGGCGAACGGCTGGTCGGCGGCGCGGCGTTGGCCCGCGATGATCTGGCCCATCGGCCGGATCTCGGCCCGTGGCTGGCCTGTGTTTTCGTCAGCCCCGAGGCGCGCGGGCAAGGCTTGGCAGAGCGTTTGATTGACGGGATTTGTCAGGAGGCGAAGGACTGCGGGTTTGCGCGCTTGTACCTGCACACGCAATCCAAGCAGGACTACTACGCCAAACGCGGCTGGCAAGTGATGGAACGCTTCCGCGCGTGGGACAGTGAACACGCGCTGATGGCCCGCGACCTCTAAAACACACCCCTTCCCCTGTAGGAGCTGACGAGTGAAACGAGGCTGCGATCTTTTGATCTTAAAAATCAGCATCAAAATCAAAAGATCGCAGCCTCGTTTCACTCGACAGCTCCTACACTCATTTATACCCAGTCGAGGGGGCCGCAGGGCGCAGCGAACGCCCTGCCCGAATCCCCGACCACCGCCCGGTGGCGCATGCCTCGACCGTCAACGCCGCCGGACTGTGATCCTGTTTCAGGAGCACACACAATGGACGAGGCCCGACTCAACGACTTCATGGGCAAACTGGTCAACGACATGGGCGGCGCGGCGATGCTGGCCAATGTCATCGTCGGCGAAGAGCTCGGGTTGTACCGGGCGATGGCCGACAGCCAACCAATCAGCCCCGAAGCCCTCGCCGCAAAAACCACCTGCAACCCGCGTCTGGTGCGCGAATGGCTCAGCGCCCACGCGGCGTCCGGCTACATGGAGCACCTCGACGGCCAATTCCGCTTGCCGGAAGAACAGGCACTGGCGCTGGCCGTGGAGGATTCGCCGGTATACGTCGCCGGCGGACTGGGCGTGGTGGCGTCGTTTTTCCACGACAAAGACAAACTGGTCAAAGCCATGCGCGGCAACGGCGCCCTGCCCTGGGGCGATCACCATCCGTGCATGTTCACCGGCACCGAACGGTTCTTTCGGCCTGGCTATAAGGGTCACCTGATCGCCGAGTGGTTGCCGGCACTGGATGGCGTGGTCGCCAAACTGGAGGCCGGCGCCAAAGTTGCTGATGTCGGCTGCGGACACGGCGCCTCGACGGTGATCATGGCGCAGGCGTTTCCCAATTCTCGTTTTGTCGGTTTCGACTACCACGCGCCGTCGATTACCGTCGCCACTCAGCGCGCTGAAGAAGGTGGCGTCAGCAGTCGGGCGACGTTTTTTCAGGGCACCGCGAAAAGTTATCCGGGCAATGACTATGACCTGATCTGCTATTTCGACTGCCTGCACGACATGGGCGACCCGGTCGGTGCTGCGCGGCATGCCTACGATTCGTTGAAGGATGACGGCACGGTGCTGCTGGTCGAGCCATTCGCCAACGATACGCTGGACGACAACATCAATCCGGTCGGGCGGTTGTTTTACGCGGCGTCGACGTTCATTTGCACGCCGAATTCGTTGTCGCAGGAGGTGGGTTTGGGTCTCGGTGCGCAGGCTGGGGAATTGCGTTTGCGCAAAGTATTTACCGAGGCAGGTTTCAAGCATTTTCGCCGCGCCACACAGACACCGTTCAACCTGATACTGGAGGCGCGTAAATAACCCGGCCAGAAAAGTCAGTGCTAACCTGCATGTCATCCTCCAGCCTTCGGAGCGCTTGCCATGCTCGACAGCCCGACCCGCGAACACCTCGACACGCTGCAACAGGCGATGGCCGATGGCGATTTTCTGGTACTGACCGGCGCCGGCATCAGCACGCCTTCGGGCATCCCCGATTACCGCGACAGCGACGGCGTGCGTCGGGGTCGGCAGCCGATGATGTATCAGGAGTTCCTCGCTGCGCCGGAATCACGCCGCCGCTACTGGGCGCGGGCGATGCTGGGTTGGCCGCGAGTGCGTCAGGCGCGGCCGAATCCTGCGCATGAGGCCTTGGCCACGTTGCAGAGCCACGGGCGAATCAGCGGACTGATCACGCAAAACGTCGACACCCTGCACGATCAGGCCGGCAGTCACGATGTCATCGAACTGCACGGCAGCCTGCACCGAGTGTTGTGTCTGGATTGCGCCCAGCGCAGCGAACGCGATGCCATTCAGCAGGTGATGGAAGCGCAGAACCCGTACCTGGCCGGCGTCGATGCGGTACAGGCACCCGATGGCGATACCCTGCTCGACCCGGCGTTCGAAGCACGCTTTCAATCGCCGCGCTGCCCGCATTGCGACAGCGAACGGCTGAAACCGGATGTGGTGTTTTTCGGCGAAAACGTCGCGGCACATACGGCGGCACGGGCGATGGCCGCAGCGGAAAGTGCTGCGGGTTTGTTGGTGGTGGGTTCGTCGTTGATGGCGTATTCGGCGTTTCGCTTGTGCCGGGTGATCGCGGATCGGGGCAAGCCGTTGATTGCGATTAACCTGGGCAAAACGCGGGCGGATGATTTGCTCGATCTGAAAATCGAAGCGTCTTGCGAACAGGTTTTGCCCCTGCTTACACAAAACCTGACTCCCTGACACCGCATTTCCCCCTGTGTGCGGGCTTGCTCGCGAAAGCGTCCTGTCAGCCAAAATCCCCTTCACTGACACACCCCTGTAGGAGCTGCCGAAGGCTGCGATCTTTTGATTTTGTCTTAAAGATCAAAAGATCGCAGCCTTCGGCAGCTCCTACACGGGATGCGTTTCAGGCATAGTTTTCCTGTTGGAGAATATCGAACAACGCCTGCGCCGCCGCCGAGCGTTCATTCCCCGGTTCCGTCAGCACACCAATCGCCCGCTCAACCGAATCAATCAACGTCAGGCAATGCGCACCCAGTTCCTGCATCTGCTCGGCACACAACGCCGGCACCGCGCTCACTCCCAACCCACTGGCCACCATGCGGCCCACCGTCGCCAGTTGATGACTCTCAAACTCCACCGGCAATTTCATCCCGCGCGCCTGCAAGTGCTCTTCAAGCATCACCCGCACCGTCGACGGCCGCTGCAAGGTAATGAACGGCTCCTGCAACAATGTCTGCCAATCGATCTCGGTACGCCCGGCCAGCGGCGAATCCTTCGGCACCACGGCGACGAAGCGATCCATATACAGCGGCGTGAACGTCATCGAGGTGTTCTGCATCGGCTCGAACGCTACACCCAACTCGACCTGACGATCACGCACCATCTCCAGCACTTGCTCGTTGATCACGTCGTTGACCGTGACGTTGACGTTCGGATATCGCGCACGAAACGTCTTGAGGATCGGCGGCAGCAAGTTGCCGGCAAACGACGGCATCGCCGCCAGCGTCACGCGCCCGCGTTGCAGGCTGAAGCGCTGGCGCATTTCGTCTTCGGCGTTGTCCCAGTCGGCGATCAGCCGTCGCGCCAGTGGCAGCAGCGATTCACCCTCCGGGGTCAGCGCGACGTTGCGGGTGTTGCGGCTGAACAGGCGCCCGCCCAAACCTTCTTCCAAGGCCTTGATGGTCAGGCTCAACGCCGATTGCGACAGGTGCAGCCGCTCGCAGGCCACCGCGAAACTGAGGCTCTGCGCCACGGCGAGAAAGGCGCGGATCTGCTTAATGGTCATAATAAAACCTCTGAGCATGAAGCCTGATGCATGATCGTTCCCTCGCTCCGCGTGGGAATGCAGCCCGTGACGCTCTGCGTCACTGGACGCGGAGCGTCCATGGAGGCGCTACCACGCGGAGCGTGGGAACGATCAGCCATAACGTGGCGATTATTGAGCTTTATCAATCAATCATCCTTAAAAATCAACTTAACAAATATATCTCCCAGCGCGACACTCCAACCATTCGGCTAGCCAGCCGCCCGCAAATAATAAAAGAGGTGCATATGGCAGGTTTCGACAAGCGCGTGAATTCCTACGAGGAAGCCCTGGCCGGGCTTGAGGACGGCATGACCGTCATCGCCGGCGGCTTTGGTCTGTGCGGCATTCCGGAAAACCTGATCGCCGAGATCAAACGCAAGGGCACCCGCGACCTCACCGTCGTTTCCAATAACTGCGGCGTCGACGGTTTCGGCCTCGGCGTGCTGCTCACCGATCGCCAGATCAGCAAAGTGATCGCCTCCTACGTCGGCGAAAACAAGCTGTTCGAAGAGCAACTGCTCAAAGGCGAAATCGAAGTCATCCTGACCCCGCAAGGCACCCTCGCTGAAAAAATGCGCGCGGGCGGCGCCGGCATTCCGGCCTTCTTCACCGCCACGGGAGTCGGCACTCCAGTTGCCGATGGCAAGGAAGTGCGTGAGTTCAAGGGTCGCAAGTACCTGATGGAAGAGTCCATCACCGGCGACTTCGCCATCGTCAAAGGCTGGAAAGCCGACCATTTCGGTAACGTCGTTTACCGTCACACCGCGCAGAACTTCAACCCGCTGGCCGCCACCGCCGGCAAGATCACCGTGGTTGAAGTCGAAGAAATCGTCGAACCCGGCGAGCTGGATCCGACGCAGATTCACACCCCGGGCATCTACGTCGATCGGGTCATTTGCGGCACGTTCGAAAAACGCATCGAACAGCGCACCATCCGCAAATAATTCAGGCTGACGGAGAATAACAACATGGCACTTTCCCGCGAACAAATGGCTCAGCGCGTCGCCCGCGAAATGCAGGACGGCTTTTACGTGAACCTCGGCATCGGCATTCCGACCCTGGTCGCCAACTACATTCCTGAAGGCATGGAAGTCATGCTGCAATCGGAAAACGGCCTGCTCGGCATGGGCCCGTTTCCGACTGAAGAAACCATCGACGCCGACATGATCAACGCCGGCAAACAGACCGTGACGGCACGCATCGGCGCGTCGATTTTCAACTCCGCCGAATCCTTCGCGATGATCCGCGGTGGCCACGTCGACCTGACCGTGCTCGGCGCGTTCGAAGTCGACGTCGAGGGCAACATCGCTTCGTGGATGATCCCCGGCAAACTGGTCAAGGGCATGGGCGGCGCGATGGATCTGGTGGCGGGCGCCGACAACATCATCGTGATCATGACCCACGCATCGAAAGATGGTGAGTCCAAGCTGCTGTCCAAATGCAGCCTGCCGCTGACCGGCGCCGGCTGCATCAAGCGCGTACTGACCGACCTCGCCTATCTGGAAATCGAAAATGGCGCTTTTGTCCTCAAGGAACGCGCACCTGGCGTCAGCGTTGAGGAAATCGTCGCCAAAACCGCTGGTAAACTGATCGTCCCGGATCACGTACCGGAAATGCAGTTCGCTGCCGAGTGAGGAATTCGAAAATGCAAGACGTCGTCATTGTTGCCGCCACGCGTACCGCGATCGGCAGTTTCCAGGGTGCCCTGGCCAGCGTTTCTGCGGTGGATCTGGGCGCGGCGGTGATCCGCCAGTTGCTCGAACAAACCGGTCTGGACGGTGCGCAGGTTGATGAAGTGATCATGGGCCAGGTGTTGACCGCCGGCGCAGGTCAAAACCCCGCGCGTCAGTCGGCGATCAAGGCTGGCCTGCCACACGCGGTACCGGCGCTGACCCTGAACAAAGTCTGCGGTTCGGGCCTCAAAGCCCTGCACCTCGGCGCGCAAGCGATCCGTTGCGGCGACGCGGACGTGATCATCGCCGGCGGCCAGGAAAACATGAGCCTGTCCAACTATGTAATTCCGGGCGCCCGCACCGGTCTGCGCATGGGCCACGCGCAAATCGTCGACACCATGATCAGCGATGGTCTGTGGGATGCGTTCAACGATTACCACATGGGCATCACTGCCGAGAACCTCGTCGACAAGTACGAGATCAGCCGCGAGCAGCAGGACGCCTTTGCTGCCGCTTCCCAGCAAAAAGCTGCCGCCGCCATTGAGGCCGGTCGCTTTGTCGATGAAATCACGCCGATCCTGATTCCACAGCGCAAAGGCGATCCGCTGGCGTTCAAGGTCGACGAGCAGCCACGCGGCGACACCACCGCTGAATCGCTGGCGAAACTGCGTCCGGCGTTCAAAAAGGACGGCAGCGTTACCGCCGGCAACGCTTCGTCGCTGAACGACGGTGCTGCCGCTGTGATCCTGATGAGCGCGGAAAAAGCCAAAGCCTTGGGTTTGCCAGTACTGGCGAAAATCGCTGCTTACGCCAACGCAGGTGTAGACCCGGCGATCATGGGCATCGGCCCGGTATCGGCGACTCGCCGCTGCCTGGACAAGGCTGGCTGGAACATCGACCAGCTCGACCTGATCGAGGCCAACGAAGCGTTCGCTGCACAGTCGCTGGCGGTGGCCAAGGATCTGCAATGGGATCTGAGCAAGGTCAACGTCAACGGCGGTGCCATCGCGCTGGGTCACCCGATCGGCGCATCGGGCTGCCGCGTGCTGGTGACGCTGCTGCATGAAATGATCAAGCGTGATGCGAAAAAGGGTCTGGCGACCTTGTGCATTGGCGGCGGTCAAGGCGTGGCGCTGGCGCTGGAACGCGTGTAAGCAAGAGTTCAACGGCAGGCGGCGGATCCACGACATCCGTTGGTTGCTGGCAACAAAAAACCCGGTGCAGCTTTGGTTGCACCGGGTCTTTTTTTGTCTGGATTTTATACGCTGACCTTGAAGGCCCCTTCGCGAGCAAGCCCGCTCCCACAGGGTTGGTGGGTGTACACAATATTTGTGAATAACACCAACCACTGTGGGAGCGGGCTTGCTCGCGAAAGGGCCAGGCCAGCCACTACAAATTTCTGATCAGCCAGCCAATTGCAGAATCAACCAGGCATTCGCGCCACTGATCACCACAAACACTCCCCACGCCAACACCCTTGTCGGCCACCGATTCACAAACGGCCCCATCAGCTGTTTGTCATTGGTCATGCGAATCAGCGGATACAGCGCAAACGGCAGCTGCAAACTCAGCACCACCTGACTCATCACCAACAGTTTCCCCACCGCGTTATCGCCCATCAACCACACGCCAATAAACGCCGGAATCAGCGCCAGCCCGCGCGTGATCAAGCGCCGCTGCCAGCACGGAATCCGCAGATTGAGATAACCCTCCATGATCACCTGCCCGGCGATGGTGCCGGTGAAGGTTGAACTCTGCCCGGACGCCAGCAACGCCACGCCGAACAGCACACTGGCCAGCGCGCCACCGACCAGCGGGTCGAGCAAGTGATAGGCGTCCTGAATGTCGACCACGTCGGTATGTCCGGACTGGTGAAACGCCGCTGCCGCGAGAATCAGAATCGCCGCGTTGACCAGCAACGCCAGCGCCAGCGAACCAATGGTGTCGATGCGCGCCAGTTTCACCGCGTCCTGCTTGCTCGCCAGATCCTTGCCGATCATCCGCGTCTGCACGATCGAGGTGTGCAGGTAGAGGTTATGCGGCATCACCGTCGCGCCGAGTATGCCGATCGCCAGGTACAGCGGCGCTGCATCACTGATCGCCGACAGCGACGGTTTGAAGCCTTGGAAAACGTCAGGCCAGTACGGTTTGATCAGCACCAGCTCCACGAAGAAACACACGCCAATGGTCGCAACCAGCACCAGCATGATCGCTTCCAGTCGGCGAAATCCACGGTTCTGCAGGGCCAGCACCAGCAGCGTGTCGAACGCGGTCAGGGCGATGCCGAAGGTCAGCGAACAACCGAGCAGCAGGTGAAACGCCAGTGCGCATCCGAGCACTTCGGCGAGGTCGGTGGCGATGATAGAAATCTCCGCCAATATCCACTGCAAGCGTGCGGTCGGCGTGCTGTAGCGTTCGCGGGACAATTGCGCCAGATCGCGGCCGGTGGCGATGCCCAGCCGCGAACACAAACATTGCACAACCATGCCCGCCAGACTCGCCAGCAACACCACGAACAACAGGCTGTAGCCGAAGCGCGAACCGGCTTCGATCGCAGTCGCCCAGTTGCCCGGATCCATGTAGCCGATCGACACCAATAGACCGGGGCCGGCGAAACGCAGTACGCGTTTGAAGAAGGGGGCGTTGAGGTCGACCGCGACACTGCCGGCCACTTCCGGCGGGCAAAACGGCGCGGTGGCGATTTTGGGCACACTGAATTTCACGCACACATCCAGAAACAAGTCGGAAAGACGCAGCTTAGACGTTTCAGCGGTTACGTTGAAGATCAAAAGATCGCAGCCTGCGGCAGCTCCTACAGGTGCGATCTTTTGATCTTCATCGACTCACGCCCAACAATTGCTCGCGCAATTCGGGACTGCGTGTGCGCGGATCCAGCCAGATGTCGAAAAACGCCCGGGCGAACTGCGGATCATCGACCTCATGCTGCAACTGTTGCCCGACAAAAAACCGCGCGCCCTGCCCCGGCAAGTACACACCGGTGATCCGCGTGCCGGCCTGCACATCGACGAAGGATTGCTGCATCTGAATCTGCCAACCGGCAAGCTGTGCAGGGCTGACGCTGGGCCCTCCGAGACGTTTGATTTCGTCGACACTGGCTTTGACCAAGTCATCCCGAGAGATGGTGCGGCGGTAGATCAGTTCCAGCGCGAAGGGCTGACCGTCCGCCAGCGGTCGCGCGGCACTCCACAATCGCGCGTTGTAGACATCGAAACCGAACACACTGAAATCACCGGTGCCGATGATTTGCGCACCGGGCACGGCGTCCTGCCAATTGGCCCAGGTCGGCGTGAGCAACAAGGCCCACAAGCCTATGCCGCAGCATCCACGTAACACCTTCGGTGTCCTGTTCATCGCGGCATCGACTCCGGCAAGCCCTGATAGTCAGAGCATAGTCGGCTATCCAGCAAGGCACTTTGTATACAATTTTTGTACAACGATGCAGCAATCCGCGTTCGTCGATGCTAACGTGAGCGTCTCTCACTCGACGGAGCCACCTGCGTGCTGATCCTCAAACTGCTGCTGATTCCCGGTTTTCTCTTGCTGATTTCTTTGGCGGGCAAGCGCTGGGGGCCGAGCGTGGCCGGGTGGCTGTCGGGGTTGCCGGTGGTGGTCGGGCCGATACTGTTTTTCCTCGCCATCGAACAGGGGCCGCAATTTGCCGCACATTCGGCGGTGGCGGCGTTGTCGGCAATGTTCGCGATGATCGCTTTCTGCATTACCTATGCGCAGGTCGCGCAACGGGCGAACTGGCCATGGGCGCTGGCGATATCGATGACGGTCTGGGCTGTGTTGGCGCTGGTGCTGTCGCTGATTCCACCGTCGCTGCCGTTTTCGGTGGTGGCCGCAGCGGTTGCCCTGCTCGCCTCGCCTTATCTGTTTCCGGATGTGCAACCAGTGCTGAAGGGTACGGCACCGAAGTCGGACAAATTGATCTGGCGGATGATCGCTGGCGCGGCGTTGACGCTGGTGGTGACGATGCTTGCCAGCACCGTCGGTGAACGCTGGAGCGGTTTGCTCGCGGTGTTCCCGGTGCTTGGCAGTGTGATGGCGGTGTTTTCCCAGCAGACGCGCGGGCCGGCGTTTACAGCGGCATTGCTGCGCGCGACGGCAACGGGGATGTATTCGTTTTCGGCGTTTTGTCTGGTGTCGGCGCTGACGTTGCCGAGCATGGGCTTGAGTGGGTTTGCGGTGGGTGTGGCGGTTTCGGTGGCGATGCTTGGAGTTACCCGCAAGCTGCTGGCAAAACAGCCTCCTTCTAAAACTCCCCAACCTCAAAGTTGAAACTGTCCCTGTGGTGAGGGGATTTATCCCCGTTCGGCTGCGCTGCAGTCGTAAAAAAGATGGGCGCGCTGCGCACGCCAGCGGGGATAAATCCCCTCGCCACAAGGTGCATACCCGACCTCAGGAGGCGGGTTCAGACGAGCCGGGCTGGAGTGCCAGGCCTCTGCATGGGATGATCGCCCGCCTAAGCGCGACCATCCCTTGGAGATTCGAATGTCACTGTTGAGCAAAAAAGCCGTTGTCCTTTTACTCGCGGCAGTCGCCGGCCTCGGCGCCATCAACGCTCAAGCGGCCAAGGCCAAAGAAACCGCCAGCGCTGAGAAAGTCTCGATGCTCGATGGCAAGTTCACCTTCGTCCTGCCCAAAGGCTTCGTGGCCGACCCGTTGCCGACCAGCCCGACGGGCGCCAAGGGCACGATGTACACCAACCAGGCCACGAAAACCGTGGTCATCGCCGCCGAAAACCTGATTCCCGAAGGCAACAACGTCAAGGACAACGACAGCGCGTTCCTCGACGGCACCGTGTCGGACTTCATCGACGCTCAGCGTAAGGCGCTGCCGGACTTCAACAAGCTCAGCGAGAAAAGTCTGACGCAGAAAGGCACCGGCCTCGGCCTGCGTCAGGTCGACAGCACCGCCACTCAAGGCGGCGGCCAGACCCTCAACACCACGTTGATGGCCGGCTCCGGCACGCACATGGCGCTGGTTCAGGTGATTTCCCGGGTCAGCGACAAGGCCGGCCACGACAAGCTGATCAAGACCATCCTCAAGGATTGAGCTGCTGCAACCAGCCGTTCAGATCCCGCAGTTCGGCCGCACTGATGCTGTGGCCAACGCCGGGATAGGCATGGAATTGCGGTTTGTAGTCGAGCTTCTCCAGCATGGCTTTGGCTTCGGTGCCGTCGTGGTACGGCACGCGATCATCGGCAGTACCGTGGCCGATGAAGATGCTCAGCGGCAGCGGTTGTTGTTCGGCCTTTAGCTCGGTTTTTAACACCGGCAACAAGCGCCCGCTCAACGCCGCGATACCGCCAACAGCTGCCGGCGGTCGCAAGCCCACTTCGTAGGTCATCATCGCGCCCTGACTGAAACCGATCAGGTACACCTTGTCCGGGGTGGTATGATATTTCTTCGCCGCTTGCGCGACAAAATCCCGCAGTTTCTGGCCGCTGACCTTCAGATCATCGGTCTCGCCGTTGTAGGCACCTTCGCCTTTCTTGCGAAACCATTGATAACGTCCTTCGCCCAACGACAACGGAGCCTGCACTGACAGGTAGTTGTACTGCGCTGGCAATTGGAATTTCATGCCGATCAGATCGGCTTCGTTACTGCCGTAACCGTGCAGGAAAATCACCAGCGGACGCGGCTCGGCGTCAGCGTGAACCTGTTCGATGTACTTGAGCGGCAGATCGGATTGCAGCGTGGTTTGAGCCTGAACGGCGGTGGACGCCAAGAGAGTCAACAGAGCAAACGCCTTCAACATAGAGCCTTCCTTCACAGAGTGTCGGGTTCGGGGGGGAGCCTAACATTCCTCGGTGAGGGATCGAAATTCAGTGGTGTTGTTGATGGCGCCTTCGCGGGCAAGCCCGCTCCCACAGGGGTACGCATTCCAAATGTGGGAGCGGGCTTGCTCGCGAAAGGGCCCCTGAATCCAGCGAAGATCCCTCAGTCGTTAGTCAGCTTCCCGGTACGAAACGCTACCCGCCCCGCCACTTTCGCCTGCCAAATCCCAGGCTCCGTATAACGCCCGCGATCAATCGCAAACAACACGCCACTGGTGCCGGCGCATACGGTGGTCACGCGATCCTGCAACGGATCCACCACCTCAAACAGCGCATCGCCCTTCTCCACCCATTCACCCGCATTGCGCAGGAAACTCACCACACCGTGATGCGGCGCAAACAGATATTCGGTGCCTTCAAACGGCAGGCCTTCGCAACACTCGCTCGGCGCGGCCGGCCATTCGCCGCTGATGAAACCCTGCTCGGCAAGGAAACCCAGAATCGCCTCGCAATTGGCTTGGGCCTGGTCGACGCGGGTGTCGCCCATGCTGCCCAGCTCCAGCGTGGTCGCAAGGTTCGCAGCGGGAATCGCCGCGTCCGGGAAGGCCCGGGCCAAACGCAGCCAAGGTGTCGAACATGATTCGTCGAAAGAGCTGCCGCCGGAGTCCTCACACAACAACGCCACCCCCGCCTTCAACCGTGCGGCCAACGATTGCCACTGCGGCCAGTGTTGCGGCAACGCATATAGGTGAATCGCAGCATCAAAATCACAATGCAGATCGAGGGTGATGTCGGCATCGCAAGCATGACGCAGCAGCAAGCGATGCATCGCTTCCAATTGCGAAGCCGGGGCTGGCAGCTCATCGAACACCTGAAGCATCGTCTGACGGATCAGCGCGACGTTGGCCTCGGCATCGGCGCCAAGACGCTCGCCGATCATCGCCGCGACCGGCGCGCTCAGTTCAACGAACGCGCGGTTGAAATTCTTGCCGCTGCCCAGTTCGAAGCGGCCCATGTGAGCACCTTGCAGATGCTGGTCGAGCCCGATCGGGTTGGCCACCGGTACCAGTTCGATCACGCCTTGCAGTCGACCTTCTTGCTCAAGTTGGTTGAGACGTTGCTTGAGTTCCCACGCGGTGCGCATGCCCGGCAGTTCATCGGCGTGCAGGCTGGCCTGGATGTACACCTTGCGGGTGCCGGCGCCGTAGCGAAACACGCTGAGGGAGCGCTCGCTGCCCAAGTGGCTCCAGGGCAGAACATGGTCGATGCGTTGCATGGGTAACTCCTGAATATTTGAACGGCGAAAATCCCCTGTGGGAGCGGGCTTGCTCGCGAAGGCGGTGTATCAGACAACAGTGATGCTGAATGTTAAACCGCTTTCGCGAGCAAGCCCGCTCCCACAGGGGTCTTGCACCGCAAAAAGAACGCGCAAAAAAAGTGGCCACCGCGCAAACGGGGCCACTTTTTTCTTACGGCGTATTAATGACCGTAAACATCAAAGTCGAAGTACTTGTCCTGGACTTTCTTGTACTCGCCATTGGCGCGGATTTCGGTGATGGCTTTGTTGAATTGCTCAGCCAGGGCGGTATCGCCCTTGCGCACGGCAATGCCAGCGCCGCCGCCGAAGTACTTGGCGTCTTCGTAGGTCGGGCCAACGAATTCAAAACCTTTGCCGGCATCGGTTTTCAGGAAACCGTCGCTGAGGTTGACCGAGTCGGCCAGCATGGCGTCGAGACGACCAGAGACGATGTCGAGGTTGGCTTCCTGCTGCGAGCCGTAACGCACCAGATCGATCCCGGCTGGCACCAGCACTTCAGTGGCGTAACGGTCATGAGTACTGGCACGCAGCACGCCGACTTTCTTGCCTTTGAGCTCAGTTAGAGGGTCTTTGACGCCGGAGCCTTCCTTCATCACGAAGCGGGCCGGGGTGTGGTAGTACTTGATGGTGAAATCGACGTTCTTCTTGCGGTCGTCGGTGATGGTCATCGACGACAGAATCGCGTCAATCTTCTTCACTTTCAGCGCCGGGATCAGGCCATCGAACTCTTGCTCAACCCACGTACATTTGACTTTCATCTGCGCGCACAGCGCATCGCCGATGTCCACGTCGAAACCGGTGAGTTTGCCGTCAGGGGTTTTCATCGAGAATGGCGGGTAACCGGCTTCGATACCGATGCGGATCGGTTTGGCGTCTTCGGCCACAGCGGTCAGGGACAACATCGACAGTGCCAGGGCACCGAACATCACTAGCTTCTTCATTTATAACTCCTGTGTGCGGAGGCTTTTATTGGCAGCTTTCGATTCAGCGTTCGGTCATGGCCATTTAGCAGCAAAAACCGAAGAGGCCGGCAGTCTATGGCGGCGCGCACAGGGTAAATTGTGTTTAAGCGACAAATACTTACAGAAGATCAGCGAGTCGATTGACCGAGGTCAAAGGCTGCGCCGTCGTGGTGCGGAGGCTGTAGGACAAGTCCTTTTTCAGAGCAGAAATCTCACAAATCCCCGTGTAGGAGCTGCCGCAGGCTGCGATCTTTTGATCTGGTTTTTTTAGAAGCAAGATCAAAAGATCGCAGCCTTCGGCAGCTCCTACACTGAATGATTCAGCAGGCGCAGTTGATGGGGGTGTTGGCGGGTTGCGCCACGTTTAGTGCAAAGCCCTCATCCAGCCAACCCGTCACGCCGCCGATCATTTCCTTGACCGGATAACCCAACGCCGCCAGTTTCACTGCGGCTTTGTTGGCGCCGTTGCAATGCGGGCCGGCGCAATACACCACAAACAATGTGTTGCTCGGGTAGCCCGCCAAACCCTGAGCCGTCAGCAGCCGTGTCGGCATGTTGATCGCGCCCGGCACATGCCCGCGCTCAAAAGCCAGCGGCCCACGCACGTCGACCAGCACAAAATCGATCTGCCCCGCCTCCTGGCTGCTGAACACGTCGGAACAATCGGTTTCGAAGGTCAGACGGTTGCTGAAATGCATCAAGGCAATCGCCGACGGGGCGGCAGGAATGTCGCGAACCAGGCTGGTCATGGGTATTGCTCCTACGTCTGATGGGGTGTGAACAGACTTTATCGAGCCGGCGCAAATCGCTACAGTGGCGCACAAGACACTCACCGGGAATTTTCCGCCAAATGCCTACTTCACCAGGACTGGTCGCGATTCTGGCCTACGACGGCCTCTGTACCTTCGAGTTCGGCATCGCCGTGGAGATTTTCGGACTGGCGCGGCCGGAGTTCGAATTCCCGTGGTACGAGCACGCGATTGCCGCCGTCGATCAAGGCCCGATGCGTGCAATGGGCGGGATTCAAGTGCTGGCCGATGGTGGCCTGGAGCTGCTCGCCGAGGCGCGCACCATCATCATTCCCGGTTGGCGCGATCGCAATGCCGCGGTGCCGCCGGCCCTGATCGAGGCGTTGCGTCAGGCTCACGCACGCGGTGCGCGACTGCTGTCGATCTGCTCTGGCGTGTTTGTGCTGGCGGCCACTGGCTTGCTCGACGGCCACGGCGCCACCACGCATTGGCGCTACACCGCGGAACTGGCGCAGCACTTTCCGGCGATCGACGTCGACCCGGATGTGCTTTACGTCGACTCCGGCCAGTTGATCACTTCGGCGGGCAGTGCAGCGGGAATCGATGCCTGCCTCCATCTGGTGGCGCGGGACTTTGGTACTCAGGTCGCCAATTCGGTGGCGAGAAGATTGGTGATGTCGCCGCAGCGCACCGGTGGTCAGGCGCAATTCATTCCAACGCCGGTCAGCGCAACGCCGCGCAATGATTTGTCACGGGTGATGCAATGGGCGCGCGAGCGTTTGCATGAGCCGCTGGAAGTGCGTGATCTGGCCAGCGAAGCGGCGATGAGTGAGCGCACGTTTCTGCGGCGTTTTACCGAGGCCAGTGGGCAGTCGCCGAAGGCGTGGTTGCAGCATGAACGACTCGCGCGGGCGCGGGAGTTGCTTGAGAGTACGCCGCACAATACCGATCAGATTGCGTTGCGCTGCGGGTATCGCTCGGTGGAGAGTTTTCGCGTGGCGTTTCGCAGCGTGGTCGGGGTGCCGCCGTCGGTGTATCGGGAGCGGTTTGGGCATGGGGTCAATGCCAGTTCTTGAGGTGTTTTTGAATATGCCTTCGCGGGCAAGCCTTGCTCCTACAAGGGATCGCGGTGATCCTTGTAGGAGCAAGGCTTGCCCGCGAAGAGGCCCGCCCGACCAGCGAAGACCTAAGGCTTCCGTAACAAATAGGTATCCATAATCCACCCATGCTCAGCCCGCGCCGCCTTGCGCACGCGCTCTATCTCGTCAGCCACTTCCCCCAACTTGCCGCTGATCAAAATCTCATCCGGCGTGCCCAGGTAGGCGCCCCAATATATCTGCGTCTGCGGATCCGCCACATGATGGTAGGAATCTTCCGCGTCGAGCATCACCACCAGACTGTCCGTGTCACTCACCTTCCCCGCCGCCAAACGCCGGCCGGTGGTGATTTCGATGGAGCGCCCGATGGTGTTCAACGGCACTTTGTGCTGCGCCGCCAGCGCCTGAACGCTGGTGATCCCCGGAATCACCTTAAACTCGAACTCGCAGCGGCCCTCGGCCAGAATCGATTGCAGAATACGCACGGTGCTGTCGTACAACGCCGGATCGCCCCAGACGAGGAAACCGCCACATTGGCCGTCGGATAATTCTTCGTTGATCATCCGCTCGAAGGTCTGCTGCTTGGCCTGGTTCAAATCCACCACTGCCGAGGTGTAATCGACGTCGCCACGCTCGCGTTCCGGGCAATGCGCTTCGGCGAAGCGATACTCGGGATCGGTGATATAGCGATCGCAGATCTCCCGGCGCAGGTCGATCAGCTTGTCCTTGCTCTGGCCCTTGTCCATCAGGAAGAACACGTCGACCTGATTCAGCGCTTTCACCGCTTGCATGGTGAGGTAGTCGGGATTGCCGGCGCCGATGCCGATGACCAATAGTTGTTTCATCAAAATCTTTCCTCAAGATCAATACCCGGCAAACGCAAACGCCAGATACCGTTAAATCGTAATTCGACCGCCGCCAGCGGTTCGACGTCTATCGCGTTGAAGGCTGCGCCCTGCACCACCTGCATCAGCGCCGCGCGCACGATGTAGGGGTGAGTCACCGCGACGATATGGCCAGGCGTCGCTTTCAATTCGTCCAGCCATTTCGCCACGCGCACAGAGACCTTAACCACCGATTCGCCGCCATGCGGTGCGGCACTCGGGTCTGCCAGCCAGGCTTGCAGCGCTTCGCCTTCCTTATGTTGCAGCTCCTTGATCGACTGACCGTGCCAGCGACCCCAATCGCAATCGCGCAGTGCCTCGTCGATCTGCGCGTTTGCGCCAAACCACGCAGCGGTCTGTTGTGTACGCAATTCCGGGCCACACAGCACACGGGACGCCGTGGCATATCGATCAGCCAGCAAGTCGGACGCCGCCAGCGGATTTTCAACAGACTCGTTTGTAGGAAAACACGCCAATTTCTGTGCGACGGTTCGAGCATGGCAAATCAGAGTCAACCGGGTGGTTTGCACAAGGGATCACTCACTCGAAGGGTCTGAAATGGACTAATGCAATCTTCGCGGGCGGCAATTGTGCCGTAAACAGGGGCTTAGCGGGCAACTCGCTGTTCAGGCATTGATGATCCGCGTCAGCAAATATCGGTAATGTCTGACACAACAATGGGCAATGGACTACAAGCCCAGTCGACCACCGCGTAGACCCTGTTACACGGGCGTTTCGTACCTGTTTCACAGCTTGGCCAACCCACGAAAAATTCGCTAGACATGTAACCTCAGTTACATAAATACTGTTTTGGCGAATTGTGAAGCAAATTCGACAAACCCATCCAGCAGGAGCCCGGATGCCTCCTCTCAGAGACCTGATCACCGATCCCGGCCTGGATCTTACGCCGTCGGAGCGCAAAGTCGTTCGCGCCTTGCTCGATCAGTACCCGCGCAATGGTCTGGGGCCGATGGCACGTCTGGCCGATCATGCCGGCGTCAGTGATCCGACCATCGTCCGTCTGGTGAAAAAACTCGGGTTTGGCAGTTACGCCGAATTCCAGGACGCCCTCCTCAGCGACATGGATCATCGCCTGCGCTCACCGCGCACGCTGTTGCAGCCTCGCGCACAGCAAAACAAGGACGACGCCTGGAGCCATTACCTGGCCGACAGCCATCGATTGCTGGTCGAAACCCAATCGCTGACCCAACCCGAAGACGTGCGCATCCTGACCGACTGGCTGCTCGACGCGCGGCATCAGGTGTATTGCTTTGGCGGCCGTTTCAGCAGCCTGATGGCGACTTACCTGCTCAATCACTTGCGTCTGCTGCGCCCCGGCTGCTTTGCGCTGGAAGACAACGCGCAATTGCCCGACAGGCTGTTCGACCTGCAACGTCAGGACGTCGTCCTGCTGTTCGACTATCGCCGCTATCAAACGCAAGCGCTGCGCGTGGCCACCGCTGCGAAAACCAACAACGCACGGGTGGTGCTGTTCACCGACATTTATGCCTCGCCGCTGCGCGAACTGGCCGACTTGATCATCAGCGCCCCGGTCGAATCAGCCTCGCCGTTCGACACCATGGTGCCGGCGCTGGCCCAGGTCGAGGCGCTGATCGCCTGCCTGACACTGCGCACTGACAACCTCGCCGATCGCCTGGACGGCATCGACGCTTTGCGCAACGACTTCGCCACCCACTTGCTGGAGGATAAATAAGGATGTTCAGCCTTCCCCACCGCTCGCCGCGGGACTTGCCGTTTGTCACCGACCACACCGCGCTGTTGCTGGTGGACATGCAGCGTGCCTGGCTCGAACCGCAGTTCGATCCGCACCTCAACGATCCGGACGCCGAGTACTTCCTGACCCGAACGCATATGCAGGTGGTGCCCAATCAACGGCGCTTGCTCAGTGCCTTTCGTGAAGCGCAGCAGAACGTGCTGCACACCATTATCGAAAGCCTCACCGCCGATGGTCGCGACCGTTCGCTCGACCACAAACTTTCGGACATGCACCTGCCCAAAGGCAGCGTGCAGGCACGAATCATCGAAGACCTGACGCCGGTAGAAAACGAAATCGTTCTGCCGAAAACTTCGTCCGGCGTGTTCAACTCGACCAACATCGACTACGTGCTGCGCAACCTCGAAACCCGTCACCTGATCATCGCCGGCATTGTCACCGATCAATGCGTCGACATGGCCGTGCGCGATGCTGCCGATCGCGGTTATCTGGTCACGCTGGTCGAAGACGCCTGCGCCACTTACAACGCCGAACGGCACAACGCCTGCCTGAACGCGATCAAAGGTTATTGCTGGATCACCGACACCCAAACCGTACTCGGCCGGTTGCAGGAGATGCAGCCATGAGTGCGCGCCTGACGCCGCTGCCGATGACCACCATCGTCACCACCGACCTGATCGGCATCACCCGTGGCCGCTCGTTTCCCACCGATGAGCTTGAGCATTATCAAGCGGCGGGTTGCGGCTGGGTGCCGGCCAACAGTGCGTTGACGCCACAGGACGTTATCGCCTCGACCAATCCATGGGGCGCTTATGGCGACTTGCGGCTGATCCCGGATCTGAGCAGCCGCGTCACCGTCAGCAATGGCCCGGACGCGAGTGCGCCAGCGCTGGACTTCATTCACGGCGATATCCGCGAAACCGATGGACGCCCGTGGGGCGCCTGCCCGCGCACATTATTGCGCGATGAAATCGAACGTTATCACGATGAGTTGGGCTTGCAGGTCAACGCCGCGTTTGAACACGAATTCAACCTTCACGCAGGTGTAGCCGAACACTTGGCGTTCTCCCTCGAAGCCCAGCGTCAAGGTGCCGAATTCGGTGGCTGGTTACTCAGCGCGCTGCGCGCCGGCGGTGTCGAGCCGGAAATGTTCCTGCCCGAATACGGCAAGCATCAATACGAAATCACCTGCCGTCCGACGCTCGGTGTAGCGGCCGCAGACCGCGCGGTGAACGTGCGCGAGATCACCCGGGAGATCGCCCGGCAAATGGGCCTCGACCTGAGTTTCGCGCCGAAAACTGCGGCGGAAGCGGTGTGCAACGGCGTACATCTGCACGTCAGCCTGCTCGATCAGGGCGGTCAGCCGATGCTGTATGACGCTGGCACAAGCAATGGTCTGTCGTCTATCGGCCAGCACTGGGCAGCGGGGGTTCTGCATTACTTGCCGGCACTGTGCGCGTTCACCGCGCCGACGCCGGTTTCGTACGAGCGTTTGCAGCCACATCACTGGAGCGCGTCCTACGCCTGTCTCGGCCAGCAAAATCGGGAAGCGGCGTTGCGCATCTGCCCGACCGTGACTCTCGGCGGCAAATCCGTGGCCCACCAGTTCAATCTCGAATTCCGCGCCATGGACGCCACTGCCTCGCCGCATCTGGCGATGGCCGCCTTGTTGATCGCCGGACGTTTGGGCATCGAACAGCGTCTGGCGCTGAACGCGATCACCGATGGAATTCCCGATTCACTCAACGACGAGCAACGCAAGGCTCGGGGCATTGTCGCCCTGCCCGCCTCGCTGGCGCAGGCACTGGATTGCCTGCGCGACAGTGCAGCTTTCAACGAATGGCTGCCCAAGCCATTGCTCGACACGTACCACGCCCTTAAAACCGAGGAACTGGCGCTGACGGAACAGCTCTCGCCCGCTGACCTGTGTGAGCACTATGCACGCCTGTACTGAATCCGCCGAGCTGGGGTTGTTTACCCGACCGGTCTACAACCTGAGCCGCGCCGACTCGACGCATCCTTTGATTCTGGTGTGCGAGCACGCCAGCCGCTACATCCCCGAAGCCCTGAACAATCTGGGCCTGGATGATGCCGCCGCGCGTGAACACATCGCCTGGGACATCGGTGCGCTGCAACTGGCCGAGCAATTGTCGGAACAACTGGGCGCAACGCTGTTGAGCGCAAACTATTCACGGTTGCTGATAGACCTGAATCGCCCACGCCATGCGCCGGACAGCATTCCGGCACAGAGCGAGATTTATCAGATTCCGGGTAACCGCGAGCTGGACGAAGCCACGCGCGAATACCGGCGTCAGACACTGTTCAAGCCGTTTCATGCGCGTTTGCAGACGCTGATCGATGAACGCGTTGCACAGGGTCAACCGGTGCGCGTGGTGGGGATTCACAGTTTCACCCCAGTGTATTACGGCCAGCCACGACCACTGGAAATCGGCGTGCTGTTCGGTCAAGCAAAGGAGTACGCGCAACGTCTGCTCGACGGCCTCGGCGAACATCCGCTGAAAGTCGCGGGCAATCAGCCGTACAAGATTGATCCACTGGGTGACATGACCGTGCCCGTACACGGCGATGCGCGAGGCCTCGACTCGGTGCTGATCGAGGTGCGCAACGATTTGCTGCGCAGCCCCGAAGCCGTATCGCGCTGGGCCGGATACCTCGCGCCATTGCTGTAACGGAAGACCGCTGAAGCTGTAAACGATGGACCGACATAACAACTAAAACGACCGATTGGCTGACAAGGAGTTGCGCTTCATGGAAATTGAAGAATTCGGCTACAAGCAAGAGTTGAAACGGAGCCTGACGCTCACCGACCTGGTGGTGTACGGGATGATCTTCATGATCCCCATCGCCCCGTTCGGCGTGTACGGCTACGTTAACGCCGAGGCACCGGGGATGGTGCCGCTGGCGTACATCATTGGCATGGTGGCAATGCTGTTCACCGCGCTGAGCTACGGCAGTATGGCCAAGGCTTTTCCGATTGCCGGCTCGGTGTATTCCTACGCGCAACGCGGCCTCAATCAACACGTCGGCTTCATCGCTGGCTGGCTGATGCTGCTCGACTATCTACTGATTCCACCGCTGCTGTACGTCTACGCAGCGATGGCACTCAACCATTTGTATCCGGACATTCCGAAAGTCGGCTTCATTCTGGCGTTCCTGGTCAGCGCGACTTTCGTTAACCTGCGCGGCATCACCTTCACGGCGCGGATGAACATCATTTTTCTGCTGGCACAGTTGGTCGTGCTGGGCATTTTCCTGTTCTACGCGTGGACGGCCCTGCACAACGGTGGCGGTAATGGCGAGCTGACCCTGGCGCCGCTGTACAACCCGGAAACCTTCAACTTTGCCCTGCTGATGCAAGCGGTGTCGATTGCCGTGCTGTCGTTCCTCGGCTTCGACGCGATCTCGACGCTCGCCGAGGAAATCAAAGGTGATCCGGGCAAAAGCGTCGGCAAAGCCGCACTGATCACGCTGATCGTGATGGGGGTGATTTTCGTCGCGCAAACCTGGATTGCCACCGATCTGGCAGCCGGCATGGGCTTCAAATCCGCCGACACCGCGTTCTATGAAATCGCCGAAATCGCCGCTGGCAGCTGGCTGGCAACCGTCACCGGCGTAGCGACTGCATTGGCGTGGGGCGTTGCTGTGGCGATCACCTCGCAAGCCGCTGTGTCGCGTCTGCTGTTTGGCATGGCCCGCGACGGCAAGCTGCCGAAAGTGCTGGCCAAGGTGCATCCGAAACACAACACGCCGTACTTGAGTATCTATCTCGTCGCGGTGCTGTCGCTGCTGATCTGCTACCTGTTCATCAATTCGGTCGACACCCTGACCTCGCTGGTCAACTTCGGCGCACTCAGCGGTTTCATGCTGCTGCACCTGACGGTGATCAATTACTACTGGCGTCGGCAGAAATCCGGCCAGGTTATCCGCCACCTGATCTGCCCGGTGATCGGCTTCATCATCGTCGCGGCCATCATGTACAACATGGGCGTCGATGCACAAAAACTCGGCCTGATCTGGATCGCACTGGGGCTGGTGTACCTGTTCTTTCTCAACAAGCTCGGCGCCAGCACCGCACTGCCCGATCCGAGCAATGGCTGACATAAAAAAGGGCGGCGTCTGACAACAAATCAGGCGACCGCTGATTTCGCGCGTGGAAACCGACAGTGATAGTCAGGTTCGGCGAATTCGCCGAATCTTTTGATACAGGAGTACATCCATGCTGGTCTTACGCCCAGTCGAGATAACCGACCTGCCTCAGTTGCAACAATTGGCCCGCGACAGTCTGGTGGGCGTGACCTCCCTGCCGGATGACAGCGAACGGTTGCGCGAGAAAATCGCCGCGTCCTGCGCTTCGTTTGATCGCGATGCGAGCGCGCACGGCCCGGAGAATTACTTTTTCGTGCTCGAAGATATGGATAACCGGCGCCTCGTCGGTTGCTCCGAGATTGTCTCGACGGCGGGTTTTGATGAACCGTTCTACAGCCTGCGCAATCGCCACTTCACCAGTGCCTCGCGCGAGCTGAACATCGAACACGGCGTGCCGGCGTTGTCGCTGTGCCACGACCTCAACGATCACACCTTGCTGCGCGGTTTCCACATCGACGCGGCGCTGGAGCGCACGCCATTTTCTGAATTGCTCTCGCGAGCGCGGCTGCTGTTTATCGCCGCTCATTCGCAACGTTTTGCCGAGGCAGTGATTACCGAAATCGTCGGTTACAGCGATGCGGACGGCAACTCGCCATTCTGGGATGCACTGGGCAAGCATTTTTTCGACTTGCCCTACGTTGAAGCCGAGCGCCTGTGCGGCTTGCAGAGCCGGCGTTTTCTCGCCGAACTGATGCCGCAATACCCGATTTACGTGCCGATGCTGCCGTTGGCGGCACAGGAATGTATCGGTCGCATCCACCCGGACGGTCAGGAAGCCTTCGACATTCTTCAGCGCGAAGGCTTCGAAACCAATAGCTACATCGACCTGTTCGACGCTGGCCCGACGCTGTACGCGCGCACAGCGAACATTCGCTCGATCACCCATAGCCAGACCGCTCAAGTCCATTCGCAACCACAGATCGATGCGCGTGGCCGTTATCTGCTGAGCAATGACGCGCTGCACGGTTACCGCGCGATTGTCGCCGAACTGGATTATCAGCCAGGGCAACCACTGGCCCTCACCCCGACCCTGTGCGCCGCATTGAACGTGAGCGAAGGCAGCCCGATCCGGCTGATTGCCCTGTGAACCGCCCCAACAGGCGCGTAAAAGGAGTTACCGCATGATTGTCCGCCCGGTCAAAGTCAGCGACCTGCCTGCGTTGATGACGCTGGTTCAACAGGCCGGCCCGGGGTTCACCACCCTGCCGGCCAACGAAGATCGCCTGGCGCACCGGGTGCGCTGGGCACAACGTGCGTTCGCCGAACAGGTGGAACGCGCCGACGCCGACTATCTGTTCGTGCTCGAAGACGATGACCAGCGGGTGATCGGCGTCAGCGCGATGTCGGGCGCGGTCGGTTTGCGCGAGCCCTGGTACAACTATCGCGTTGGTTTGACTGTGAGTTCGGCACCGGATCTGGGGATTCAGCGGCAGATTCCGACGCTGTTCCTCAACAACGAACTGACCGGGCAATCGGAGCTGTGTTCGCTGTTCCTGCGCCATGATCAGCGCACCGGCAGCAATGGACGATTGTTGTCGTTGGGGCGTTTGCTGTTCGTCGCCGAGTTTCCGCATCTGTTTGGCGAAAGGATGATCGCCGAACTACGCGGCAGCGCTGATGAGCAGGGTTGTTCGCCGTTCTGGGACAGTCTGGGGCGACACTTCTTCCAGATGGATTTCACCCATGCCGATCACTTGTCCGGCTTGGGCAACAAATCCTTCATTGCCGAACTGATGCCGCGTCAGCCGCTGTACACCTGCCTGCTCACCGAACAGGCGCAGGCTGCAATCGGTCAGGCGCACCCGAATACCGAGCCGGCACTGAAGATTCTTCAAGCCGAAGGATTTGCGCACAAAGGTTATATCGACATTTTTGACGGCGGCCCGGTGATTGAGGCGCCGATCCGCAACATCCGCACCGTGCGCGACAGCCTGGAACTGACCTTGAGCCTTGGCACGCCAGATGAGCAGGCGCCGTTGTGGCTGATCCACAACCGTCGTCTGGAAAACTGCCGCATCACCGTCGCCCGTGGTCGCCGCGTCGGCAGCAGCCTGGTGATCGACCGCCTCACGGCGCAACGTTTGCAACTGCAACCGGGCAATTCGGTACGCGCGGTGATGCTGCCGAATCAACAGCAGCAGGCTGTGGCTGCCTGACAATCCGCCATAGTGGTATATGTGCCAGGAGACCCCTGTGGCGAGGGGATTTATCCCCGCTGGGCTGCGAAGCGGCCCCAAAACCAGCCACCTCTTTCCCCCTGATGTACCGCATTTACCGGTCTTACGACTGCTTCGCAGCCGATCGGGGATAAATCCCCTCGCCACAATAATTTCCACACCTCACAAATCTTCTCCCCCCAGAAATCCTCCCTGAACAGATAATTGCTTCAGCACAGACAAATCCCCTGCCCACAGGTGATACCTTTCAGCAAACGGCTCCCCGCCTGACCAGCCGCGCAAATTCGTCATGATCCTTGACCCATTCGCGTGATAGCCTTTTAAACCTTCGGCGTTGACACATTTGCTCAAGCCTTTCCATTCCTTTGTATTGGTGGAACTCGTATGTCCAGGCTTTCTCATCAAGATTTGCGCCGTAACTTCCGTCAGTTGCTGGCCTCCGACACTTGCTACCACACAGCATCGGTGTTCGACCCGATGTCGGCCCGCATCGCCGCTGACCTGGGTTTTGAAGTGGGGATTCTCGGTGGTTCCGTGGCCTCGTTGCAGGTGCTCGGTGCCCCTGACTTTGCCCTGATCACCCTCAGCGAGTTCGCCGAGCAGGCCACCCGTATCGGCCGCGTTGCGCAATTGCCGGTAATCGCCGACGCCGACCACGGCTACGGCAACGCCCTCAACGTGATGCGCACCATCGTTGAACTGGAACGCGCCGGCGTCGCCGCCCTGACCATCGAAGACACCTTGCTGCCCGCGCAATTCGGCCGTAAATCCACCGACCTGATCACCGTGGCCGAAGGCGTCGGCAAGATTCGCGCGGCACTGGAAGCCCGGGTCGACACGGAAATGGCCATTATTGCCCGCACCAACGCCGGCATCCTGCCAAACCAGGAAATCATCAGCCGCACCAAGCAATACCAAGCGGCGGGCGCTGACGGCATCTGCATGGTTGGCATTCAAGACTTCGATCAACTGGAACAGATCGCCGAACACCTGACCGTGCCGCTGATGCTGGTCACCTACGGCAACCCGGCGCTGCGCGACGACAAGCGTCTGGCCGAGCTCGGCGTGCGCGTGACCATCGACGGTCATGGCGCGTACTTTGCGGCGATCAAAGCGACGTACGACAGCCTGCGCGAACAGCGGCAGATTTTCACTCAGGCATCGGATCTGAGCGCGACCGAATTGACGCACACCTATACCCAGCCTGAGGAATACATCCTGTGGGCTAAGGAATACATGAGTGTCAAAGAGTAAAGCGCTGGGTCGGCTGGCCCCTTCGCGAGCAAGCTCGCTCCCACATTGGAACGCGGTCAACTGTGGGAGCGGGCTTGCTCGCGAAGGCGACGTGTCAGGCACAATTTGAGCGTCTGACCCACCGCATTCGCGAGCAAGCCCGCTCCCACAAGGGTAATGCGCTGCAGCTATCAGACCGAATCAAGCAACTCGTGTCGCGGTTTGCTATCGCAATTGCAGATCACCCGATTGCGCCCGCCCGCCTTCGCTTCATACAGCGCCTGATCGGCATCATTGAGCCAACGGGTCGCATCGGCATGCGCGGGGTCGTAAGCCGCCAGGCCGATACTCAAACTGACCTTCAGCGCCGGATTCTGCTCATAAACCATCGTGGCAAAACGCTCGCGCAACGCCTCCATCGCCTGCGCGGCATTGAACAGCGGCAAGTCCGGAAGAATCACACAGAACTCATCACCGCCATAACGCCCGGCGACATCAGTGGAGCGCAGGTTCTGCTTGAGCATTTTGCTCAACTGCCGCAACACAATATCCCCCGCCACATGGCCGTAGGTGTCGTTGATCGACTTGAAATGATCGATATCGATCAAGGCAATCGCCGCGCCCTGAGTTTGCCGCTTGCAACGTTGAAACATGCTGTCCAGTTGATCCTTCCAGGCGCCGTGATTGAGCAGCCCGGTAAGGCTGTCGGTGCGGCTCAGGGCCAGCAGTTCGCGTTTGTGCTGCCCCAGCGTGTAGGCCTGACGGAAACAGATCCAGCCCAACGCCAGCGGATACAGCATCAGCAGCGGCAAGCAGGCGTAAAGTTGTGTGGGAGAAGTCACAGCAACAAATGCCGGGGCAAACACCACAAGACCAACGCCAACCCCGAGAATCTGCGCCGCCAGGCCCGCCAGCAGAAAACGCACCCCGCCGATGGCGACGTTGTTCATGGCCATCATCGAAACGGTGGTGGCGCTGGGCAGCGGATTGAAATGCATCGCCGCGACCCAAAAGCCGCCGAAAAAGGCGTCGATCAATAAATTACGGTGTTCCGCGTGATACGGCGTGGGTGAACGTCGCGCCCATTGAAACGCCAGATGCGGCCAGACGGCCCCGTTGATCAACATCACCGCCCACACCCAGGCCGGCGGATCGAGCGGAAACATCGCCACACTGACGCAAACAAGCCCCAGCGCCAGCCCAATGGTGCGCGATGTATAAAGCCTCCTGGCCAATGAAAGTCCTTTTCCCCCGGTGTTTCCCATAAGGGCCTCGATGACTCGACGGAACCTGCGCACAGCATTGAATAGATGTGCTGGGAGTCTATCAGGGCAACGTTAAATAGCCATCACCGGCCAGCGGCCACAAAACGGCAACAACACACTCCCTGTAGGAGCTGCGGCACGCTGCGATCTTTTGATCCTGGCTCTGACAATCAAAAGATCGCAGCCTCGTTTCACTCGACAGCTCCTACAGGCCGAATATTTGGCTATACATGAAAGGAGCAAAACGGAAAAACAACTATAAGAAGGAGGCCCATGCGCAGTTATCAAGTGTTGATCATCGGCAGCGGTTTTGGCGGCCAGTGCGCGGCGGTCAATTTGCTCAAGGCCGGGATCGACGATTTTCGCATGCTGGAGCGACGCGATTTTTTCGGCGGTACCTGGTGCCAGAACACCTACCCCGGCGCAGCGGTGGATGTGCCGTCGCCGCTGTATTCCCTGTCGTTTGCGCCGTATCGCTGGTCGCAGATGTTTGCCGGGCAGGCCGAATTACAGCGTTACACCGAACACGTGATCGACCAGTTCGACCTGCGCGAGCGCGTGGAACTGCAGGCGAATGTCGAGCGCGTCGAGTGGGATGAGCTGGAAAAACGCTGGACGGTCTACACCAGCGCCAAAGGCATTTACTACGCGCAGTTCCTGATCAACGCCTCTGGCCCGCTGAGCCAACCGGTGATCCCACACTTTGCGGGGCAGGATCGCTTTCAGGGCAAGACATTTCATACAAACAATTGGGATCACGACTACGACTATCCCGGTAAACGCGTCGCCATCATTGGCAGCGGTGCGAGCGCGGCGCAGGTGATTCCGGCGATTGCTCCGGAGGTCGAGCATTTACACGTTTTCCAGCGCACGCCGCACTGGGTATTACCCCGCGCGGATCGCGTTTTCGGGCCGCTTCAACGTTGGTTGCTCGGCATCAAACCCGCCTACAAGCTGCTGAGATGGCTGATTTACTGGCAATTCGAAACCCGGGTCATCGCTTTCAAATACTCGAAACCGGCGATTCACATGGTGCAAAAGCAAGCGTTGAAGTTTCTCAAACGCCAGGTGCCTGACCCGGTGCTGCGCGAAAAACTCACGCCCGACTTCACCATCGGTTGCAAACGGGTGTTGGTCTCCAGCACCTATTACCCGGCGCTGACTCGCCCTAACGTGACGCTGCACAGCCGCGAACATGGCATCGCCTCAATCGATGAAAGCGGGATCAACAAGGTTGATGGCCAACACATCGATGTGGATCTGATCGTCTGGTCGACCGGTTACGACGCCACCGACGGCGTTATTTCCTACCCCGTCAGCGGCAAAAACGCTGTGCAACTCAGAGATGTCTGGGCCGAATATCCCCGCGCGTACCTCGGCACCAGCCTGCCGGACTTTCCCAACCTGTTTATCGTCACCGGGCCGAACACCGGCATTGGCCATACATCGGCGCTGTTCATCATCGAATCGCAGATGAACTACATCATCGACTGCATAAGAACGCTCAAAACCAAAGGTTTGCGCAGCATCGAAGTGCGCCCCGAAGCGGAACGTACCTACACTGAGATGATCCATCGGGAGATGGAGCGCACGGTCTGGAAGTCCGGCGGTTGCCACAGTTGGTATCAAAGCAAGAGCGGTCATGTGATCGCGATGTTTCCCGGCTTCAGTTTCAGCTATTACCGGTTGACCCGGGCGCTGAAACCGGCCGACCACATTCTGTCCTGAACACGTAAAAGGAAGACGTCGATGCTTTTGCTGTTTGTCGCCCTCGCAGTATTCGTGGCCTGGAGCTGGTTGAGTTACCCGGCGGTCGGCCATTGGTTGTACGACCTGAGCATGGCCATCGAGGCCAAGTTGTACAAGTTGCACAAAATCGAAGTGCCGATCGCCGAGATGACGGTGTCGACCTGGCAGGGTGGGCCTTATGAAGCGTCCAGCGCGATCCTGATGTTGCACGGCTACAGCGCCGACAAGAATTTGTGGCTGCGCTTCGCCCGGCATTTTGTCCGGCAGTATCGAGTGATCATTCCGGACTTGGCCGGCCATGGCGAAACTGGCTTCAAGGCTGGCGGCGGTTATGACATTCCGCTGCAAGCCAAACGCATGATTCAGTTGCTCGACGTCTGCGGCGTGGAGAAAGTCCATGTGATCGGCAACTCGATGGGCGGCTACATTGCGGCGTGGCTGGCGGCGACGTACCCGGATCGCATCGCCTCGGTGGCGTTGATTGACCCGGCCGGCGTCACGGCACCGCAGGCCAGCGACATGGAGCGGCACTTGGCGCGCGGGCATAACCCGTTTCTGATTAACTCTCGCGAAGAGTTCAAAAACTTCTACGCGATGACCATGGAATCGCCGCCGTGGGTGCCGAAACTGGTGCTCGACGCCATCGCTCAGCGCTACGAACAAAATCGCGATGACCTCGAAGAAATCTTCCGCGACTTCCGCGCCAGCCCGCCGATGGAACCGAAACTCGCTGACATCAAATGCCCGGCGCTATTGCTCTGGGGGCGCAAGGACCGGCTGATCGACGTCAGCAGCGTGCCGGTCTGGAGCAAGGGCATCGCCAATTTGCGCGTGGACGTGTGGGATAACGTCGGGCACATGCCGATGGTTGAGCAGCCGTCGAATACCGCGCGGTTGTATCGGGAGTTTTTGGGTAATCAACGCGCATGAATGTAATCAACCCATTCCTGTGGCGAGGGGATTTATCCCCGTTGGGCTGCGAAGCGGCCCCAGCTCTTCCATTGAGGGGTATCAGACACACCGGACTCTCAGGATTGGGGCCGCTGCGCGACCCAACGGGGATAAATCCCCTCGCCACAGGGGAAAGTGTTCATCCAAGGAGCTGGGGGTGAGATGAACATTCTTTATGACGAACGCCTCGACGGCGCGCTGCCGGACGTTAATAAAGTCCAACTGTTGAAAACCCTGCAACAAGCCATCCCCGATCTCGACATTTTGTGGCGCGAAGAAGAACTCAAACCCTACGAATGCGACGGCCTCTCCGCCTACCGCACCACGCCAATGCTGGTCGCCCTGCCCCGGCGAATCGAGCAAGTGCAAACCCTGCTCAAACTCTGCCACCAAAACAACGTCCCGGTGGTCGCTCGCGGCGCCGGCACCGGCTTATCCGGCGGCGCCCTGCCGCTGGAAAAAGGCCTGCTGCTGGTGATGGCACGCTTCAACAACATCCTGCACATTGACCCCGCCGCCCGTACCGCGCGGGTTCAACCCGGGGTGCGCAATCTGGCGATTTCCCAGGCCGCCGCGCCGTTCGGTTTGTATTACGCGCCGGATCCATCCTCGCAAATCGCCTGTTCCATCGGCGGCAACGTCGCCGAAAACGCTGGCGGCGTGCATTGCCTCAAATACGGCCTGACCGTGCACAACCTGCTGAAAATCGAAGTGCTGACCATCGAAGGCGAACGCCTGACCCTCGGCACCGACGCCCTCGACTCGCCAGGTTTCGACCTGCTCGCGCTGTTCACCGGCTCCGAAGGTTTGCTCGGGATCATCACCGAAGTCACGGTCAAACTGCTGCCCAAACCGCAAGTGGCGAAAGTGCTGCTGGCCAGTTTCGATTCGGTGGAAAAGGCTGGCCGCGCGGTCGCTGAAATCATCGCGGCGGGGATCATTCCCGGTGGCCTGGAAATGATGGACAACCTCGCCATCCGCGCCGCCGAAGACTTTATCCACGCCGGTTATCCGGTGGATGCCGAGGCGATTCTGCTGTGTGAACTCGACGGGGTCGAAGCCGACGTCCACGACGATTGCCAACGCGTGCGCGAGGTCATGAATCTGGCCGGCGCCACCGAAGTGCGCCAGGCCCGCGACGAGGCTGAGCGCGTGCGTTTCTGGGCCGGACGCAAAAATGCCTTCCCGGCGATCGGTCGGCTGTCACCCGATTATTACTGCATGGACGGCACCATCCCGCGCCGCGAATTGCCCGGCGTTTTGCAAGGTATCGCCCGCCTCGGCGAAGAATACGGCTTGCGCGTGGCCAACGTGTTCCATGCCGGCGATGGCAACATGCACCCGCTGATCCTGTTCGACGCCAACCAACCCGGCGAACTGCATCGCGCCGAAGCCTTGGGCGGCAAAATTCTCGAACTGTGCGTGCAGGTCGGCGGCAGCATCACCGGCGAACACGGTGTCGGCCGCGAGAAAATCAATCAGATGTGCGCGCAATTCAACAGCGAAGAACTGAGCCTGTTTCACGCGGTAAAAGCCGCGTTCGACCCGAAAGGCCTGCTCAACCCCGGCAAAAACATTCCGACTCTGCACCGTTGCGCCGAATTCGGTGCGATGCACATTCACGCCGGGCAACTGCCCTTCCCCGAACTGGAGCGTTTCTGATGGCTGACGTCGACGCCTTGCTCGATCAGGTCAACGAAGCGCGGGCCAATGCCACACCGCTGAAAATCCAGGGTGGCAACAGCAAGGCGTTTCTCGGTCGCGAGGTGGCCGGTGAAGTGCTCGACACCCGCGCGCATCGCGGCATCGTGGCTTACGACCCCACCGAACTGGTGATCACTGCGCGCGCCGGCACGCCGTTTTCCGAACTGCTCGCGACGCTGGATGAAAATGGGCAAATGCTGCCATGCGAACCGCCGTCGTTCGCCGACAGCGCCACGGTCGGCGGAATGATCGCGACAGGATTGTCCGGGCCTCGGCGACCGTGGTCGGGTTCAGTGCGGGATTTCGTGCTTGGCACGCGCGTTATCACCGGCCTCGGTCAGCATGTGCGTTTCGGCGGTGAAGTGATGAAAAACGTTGCCGGATATGACCTGTCGCGGCTGATGGCCGGCAGTTTCGGCTGCCTCGGCGTGCTCACCGAGGTCTCGCTGAAGGTTCTGCCCAAACCCCGCCAATGCCTGAGCATTCGCCTCGATATCGACTGTGCGCGGGCGCTGGCCAAACTGGCCGAGTGGGGCCAGCAACCGTTGCCGATCAGCGCCGCGTGTCACGATGGCGAAAGCCTTTATTTGCGTCTTGAGGGCGGCGAAGGCTCGGTGACGGCGGCGCATCAACGCCTCGGTGGCGAGGCGTTGGACTCCATGTTCTGGCGGAATTTAAATGAACAGCGCCTGAGCTTTTTCGACGAAGGCCAGCCGCTGTGGCGCCTGTCGCTACCAAACAATCTCGGGCCGCTGGACTTGCCCGGCGAGCAACTGATCGACTGGGCCGGCGCGCAACGCTGGCTGAAATCCTCCAGCGCCGACATTCATGCCCTCGCCCAGTCACTCGGCGGCCATGCGACCTGCTTCACCCATGGCGCCAGCGAATCACCGTTTCAGCCTTTGCCCGCGACATTGCTGCGCTATCACCGACAACTCAAAGCGCAACTTGACCCGCAAGGGCTGTTCAACCCAGGGCGGATGTACGCGGAGTTCTAGCCATGCAAACCACCCTCAGCGAACAATCGCGACAGTTGCCCCGCGCCGCCGAGGCGGAAAAAATCCTGCGCACCTGTGTGCATTGCGGTTTCTGTAACGCGACGTGCCCGACCTATCAATTGCTCGGCGACGAACTCGACGGCCCGCGCGGGCGCATCTACCTGATCAAGCAGGTGCTCGAGGGCGCGCCGCCAACCGCGCAGACACAACTGCATCTGGATCGCTGCCTGTCGTGCCGCAACTGCGAAACCACCTGCCCGTCCGGCGTCGACTATCACAACTTGCTCGACATCGGTCGCGCGGTGGTCGACCACGCGGTGCCGCGCCCGGCGGCTCAACGTCTATTACGCGAAGGCCTACGCGCATTGGCGCCGAATCCGCGACTGTTCAAAGGACTGCTGCGGGTTGGCACAACGTTTCGCCCGCTGCTGCCGCGCTTGCTTGAGAGCAAACTGCCGCAGCATCTGTTGGTCAACGGTTCGCGCCCTGCCCCTCGGCATGCTCGCCGTGTGTTGTTGCTCGAAGGCTGCGTGCAACCGGGTTTGTCGCCGAACACCAACGACGCGACGGCGCGGGTGCTGGATCGCTTGGGCATCAGCGTCACGCCGGTGGCCGAGGCCGGTTGTTGCGGTGCGCTGGATTATCACCTCGACGCCCAAGCCAAAGGCCTCGCCCGCGCCCGACAGAACATCGACGCGTGGTGGCCACATCTGCAAAACGGCGCCGAAGCAATTGTGCAAACGGCCAGCGGCTGCGGCGCGTTCATCAAGGATTACGGGCATTTGCTGGCGGACGATCCGGGCTACGCGGCGAAAGCGCAGCGCATCAGCGAAATGGCCGTGGATCTGGTGCAGATCCTCGGCGATGAACCGCTGGAGCAAGTGTGTTCCGCCAGCGAACGACGCATCGCCGTGCATTGCCCGTGCACCTTGCTGCACGCGTTGAAACTCGGCGGCACCGTGGAAGCAGTCTTGTCCCGCATCGGTTTCAACCTCACCGCGGTTCCCGATGGCCATTTGTGCTGCGGTTCAGCAGGGACTTACTCATTGACCCAACCGGTGCTGGCCCGGCAACTGCGCGACAACCGCCTCAATGCGCTGGAGAGCGGCCGTCCTGAGCTGATCGTCACCTCAAACATTGGCTGCCAAAGCCACTTGGCCAGCGCCGGCCGCACGCCAGTCATGCACTGGATCGAACTGGTGGATCAGTCGTTGGCAGAATGAAGTTCGTAGGATTCTTCGTTTGCCGACGTAGGCGAAGGCTGCGATCTTTTCATCTATCCAATACGTGACCGTGGCAGGAATTTTTTTCATGACCGTGCAGCCGTTCGTCAGCCCCGACCTGATCCGCCAACGCTTCTCCAAAGCGATGTCCGACATGTACCGAGAAGAAGTGCCGCTGTACGGCGCGCTGATGGAATTGGTCGAACAGACTAATCGCAGCGTTCTTGACCGGGACACGCAAATTGCCCGGCAACTGGAAAGTACCGGCGAAATCGAACGTCTGGACATGGAACGTCACGGCGCAATCCGTGTCGGCACCGCGACCGAACTGGCCACCCTCGCCCGCCTGTTTGCGGTAATGGGCATGCAACCGGTGGGTTATTACGATCTGACGCCGGCGGGTGTGCCGGTGCATTCCACGGCGTTTCGCGCGGTGCATGAGGATTCGCTGCAAGTCAGCCCGTTCAGGGTCTTCACGTCGTTGCTGCGACTGGAATTGATCAACGATCCCGAGCTGCGCACCTTCGCTGAGTCCGTGCTGACCAAGCGTTCGATCTTTACCCCTACGGCGTTGCGCCTGATTTCCGAGGCAGAAACGGCGGGTGGACTGATGGAAAGCGAAGCGCAGGAATTCGTCCTACAGGCATTGGAAACTTTTCGCTGGCATCACAGCGCAACGGTCACCGCCGCGCAGTACCAGACGCTCAGCGCCCAACATCGTTTGATCGCCGACGTGGTTGCCTTCAAAGGCCCGCACATCAACCATCTGACCCCGCGCACGCTGGACATCGACCGCGTGCAAGAGCAAATGCCCGCCCATGGCATCACCCCGAAAGCCGTGATCGAAGGCCCGCCGCGCCGGCAGTGCCCGATCCTGCTGCGCCAGACCAGTTTCAAAGCGCTGGATGAGCCAATCGCCTTCACCGATCAAGACGAAACCCAAGGCAGCCACAGCGCGCGATTCGGCGAAATCGAACAGCGCGGTGCAGCACTCACACCCAAGGGTCGCGCCCTGTATGACTTACTGTTGAATGCTGCTCGCGATGAACTGGGGGACTTCCCCAACGAAGCCAACGCCGCACGCTACAACGCGCTGATGACTCAGCACTTTGGCGAATTTCCTGACAGCGTCGAGGGCATGCGCGAACAAGGTTTGGCGTATTTTCGCTATTTCGTTACGGATAAGGGACTTGCGGCGCAAGGACTTGGCGACGCGTCACTGGAGCAATTACTGCGCGATGGCTACGTGAAAGCAGAACCGCTGGTGTACGAAGATTTCCTGCCGGTTAGCGCTGCGGGGATTTTTCAGTCAAACCTTGGCGATGCCGCGCAAACGCACTATGGCGAGCATTCCAATCGGCAGGCATTCGAACAGGCACTGGGCCGCGCGACCATCGACGAGTTGGGCTTATATGCCGAAACCCAAAAGCGCTCAATTGATGAGAGCCTGGCCGCGCTTTCGGGTAACCGCTGAAAAGATCGCAGCCTGCGGCAGCTCCTACATTTTGCTGCGCACTCCCCCTGCAGGAGCTGCCGAAGGCTGCGATCTTTTGATCTTAAAAAAACCTCAGCGCAATCTCGAAAGCAACGCAAACGCCGTCTCTTCAGAAGAAGCCGGATTCTGCCCCGTCAGCAACAACCCATCCTCACGGGTGTAGACCGACCAATCCGGCCCTTTCGAAAAAATCCCGCCCTTGGCCTTCAACTCATCTTCAACCAAAAACGGCACCACATTCGTCAACTGCACCGCCTCTTCCTCACTGTTGGTAAACCCGGTCACCTGCTTACCCTTGACCAGCGGTTTACCGTCAGGCCCCTTGGCATGACGCAACACGCCCGGCGCATGACACACCGCCGCCACCGGTTTGCCCGCGTTATAAAACGCCTCGATCAACGCGATGGAATGACGATCCTCGGCCAGATCCCACAGCGGCCCATGACCGCCCGGGTAAAACACCGCATCGAAATCCGCCGCTTTCACAGAGCCCAGTTTCACCGTCGAAGCCAACGCCGACTGCGCCGCAGAATCCTTGCGAAAGCGCCCGGTCGCTTCAGTCTGCGCGTCCGGCTCGTCGCTCTTGGGATCCAGCGGCGGCTGACCGCCCTTGGGCGAGGCCAGTGTCAGCTGCGCGCCGGCATCCTTGAACACGTAATACGGGGCAGCGAACTCCTCCAGCCAGAAGCCGGTTTTCTTGCCGGTGTCGCCCAATTGATCGTGGGAGGTCAGAACCATCAGAATTTTCATGTCGTTCGGTCTCACTCGGTTTGAGGAATTTTCAGACGCAGGTCTGCGGGTGTGAGTGATTGACCCTCAGTAACGCAGGATCGTTTCAAATGAGCGGGTGATGGCATCAGGCCTTGATGCGCAAGAAGTTGCGCACTTGTTGATGATCCGCGGTCATCAATCCCGCTACACACTAGAGGCGACAAGGGCTTCAGGCGAGTGCGCAAGAAGTTGCGCACCACTGCGCAACTTCTTGCGCACATTCGCCATGAATCACCGTAAGTCATCCTGAATTCAGCTCTGCGCATTAGCGAACTCCCCGGTTTCACTGGCTCTAAAACCTGTTGGCACGCTCCTTGATAACAGTCATGCACCCACCGGGCGTTTTCGCCTCCGGGCACCTAAACTTTATTCCGCAAGGAGAGCACCCCATGGCAACACCAGCGTACATGTCGGTTACCGGCGAAAAACAAGGCCTGATCACTGCCGGCGCCTTCACCGCCGACTCCGTTGGCAACACCTACCAGGAAGGCCACGAAGACCAGGTTATGGTTCAGGCTTTCAGCCACGACGTGATCATCCCGCGTGACCCACAATCCGGTCAGCCAACCGGTCAGCGCGTTCACAAGCCAGTTGTGATCACCAAGGTCTACGACAAGGCTTCGCCTCTGCTGCAAGCTGCTCTGACCTCCGGCGAGCGCATGAGCGAAATCGTTATCCAGTGGTTCCGTACTTCGGCTCAAGGTACCCAAGAGCACTACTACACCACCAAACTGGA
>NZ_JBIVJB010000011.1:0-91305 GCF_044750025.1 Pseudomonas sp. NPDC088885
CACCGACACCGCACCGAATTCACCCATGGCCCGCGCGGTACACAGCACCACGCCATAGATCAGGCCCCACTTGATGTTGGGCACGGTGACATGCCAGAACATCTGCCAGCCATTGGCGCCGAGCAGTCGCGCGGCTTCTTCTTCCTGCGTGCCTTGTTCTTGCATCAGCGGGATCAGCTCACGGGCCACGAACGGCACGGTGACGAAGATCGTCGCCAGCACGATGCCCGGCAAGGCGAAGACGATCTGGATGTCGTGATCCTGCAGCCATGGCCCGAACAGGCCCTGCGCGCCGAACATCAGCACGTAGACCAGACCGGCAATCACCGGCGACACCGAGAACGGCAGGTCGATCAGCGTCACCAGCATGCTCTTGCCACGGAACGAGTACTTGCTCACGCACCATGCGGCGCTGACGCCGAACACCAGGTTCAACGGCACCGAAATCAGCACGGCGAACACGGTGAGTTTCAGTGCCGACAGTGCGTCCGGTTCAAAGATCGCGGTGAAAAATGCGCCGAGGCCATTCTTCAAACCCTGCGATACAACGATGAACAACGGCAGCAGCAGAAACAGGAAAAAGACCAGCCAGCCAAGGCCGATCAGGACTCTGCGCGAAGTGGCACTGCCACGGCGTGCAGCGTTGGCCGAAGAGGCGGCCGCAATAGACGATTGGGACATTGTTCGCGCCTCCTTATGGGGTTTCGATGCGCCGCTGCAGCAAGTTGATCAGCAGCAACAGGACGAAGGAAACCACCAGCATCAACACGCCGATAGCGGTGGCGCCGGTGTAATCGTATTGGTCGAGTTTGACCATGATCAGCAGCGGCAGGATCTCGGTTTTCATCGGCATGTTGCCGGCGATGAAAATCACCGAACCGTACTCGCCGACGCCACGCGCGAACGCCAGGGCAAAACCGGTGAGCCAGGCGGGCAGCAGCGCGGGGACGAGGATGTGGCGGAACACCTGCAGGGGTTTCGCACCGAGGCACGCGGCGGCTTCTTCGACTTCACGAGGGATGTCGGCCAATACCGGCTGCACCGTACGCACTACGAATGGCAGCGTGACGAAAGTCAGCGCCAGGGTGATACCGAGCGGGGTGTAAGCGATTTTGAAACCGAGGTCAGCGGCGAATTGCCCGACCAGACCGGCCGGAGCGTACAGCGCGGTCAGCGCGATACCGGCTACGGCGGTCGGCAGCGCGAAGGGCAGATCGATCATCGCGTCGATCACCTTGCGCCCCGGGAACGTGTAACGCACCAGCACCCACGCCAGCAGCGTACCGATGATGCCGTTGATGATCGCGGCACACAGCGCGGTGCCGAAGCTCAGCTTCAATGCCGCCAGCACGCGCGGTGCGGAGATGATCGCCCAGAACTGATCCCAGGTGAGTTGAGCGGCGTGGACGAACATCGCCGCCAGCGGGATAAGCACAATCAGGCTGAGGTACACCAAGGTGTAACCCAGCGTCAGCCCGAAGCCGGGTATGACGGGGGAGATACGACGCGACATAAAAGTCCTTGGTTAAAAACGCATCAATGTGGGAGTGAACTTGTGGTGAGGGGATTTATCCCCGTTGGGCTACGCAGTAGCCCCAAAATCGGCAAATGCGGAAAACCAGATACACCGCATGTGAAGGTTTTGGGGCAGCTTCGCTGCCCAACGGGGATAAATCCCCTCGCCACAAAAGCCCGCTCCCACAGTTTTGAAGTCAGATTACTGCGCCTGATAAATCTGGTCGAACACGCCACCGTCGTTGAAGAATTTCGGTTGCGCAGTTTTCCAGCCGCCGAAGTCTTTGTCGATGGTCACCAGATCCAGTTTCGGGAACTGCTGGGCGTATTTGGCAGCGACTTCTTTGTCACGCGGACGGTAGAAGTTTTTCGCGGCGATTTCCTGACCGGCCGGGCTGTACAGGTGTTTCAGATACGCTTCGGCGATCTGCTCGTTGCCCTTCTTCTCGGCGTTTTTGTCGACCACGGCCACTGGCGGCTCGGCGAGGATCGACAGCGAAGGCACGACGATGTCGAACTTGTCGGCGCCGCCATCTTCTTTCAGGGCCAGGAACGCTTCGTTTTCCCAGGCCAGCAACACGTCGCCCTGACCGTTGTTGACGAAAGTAATGGTCGAACCGCGCGCACCGGTGTCGAGGATCGGCACGTGCTTGAACAGGGTTTGTACGTATTCTTTAGCTTTGGCTTCGTCACCGCCATTGGCTTTCAGGCCGTAGGCCCACGCGGCGAGGAAGTTCCAGCGTGCGCCGCCGGAGGTTTTCGGGTTCGGGGTGATCACCGAGACGTCGTTCTTGACCAGATCGCCCCAGTCCTTGATGCCTTTCGGGTTGCCCTTGCGCACCAGGAAGACGATGGTCGAGGTGTACGGCGTGCTCGCTTCCGGCAGACGCTTCTGCCAATCGGCCGGCAGGGTCTTGCCGAGTTTGGCGATTTCGTCGATGTCGCCGGCCAGAGCCAGAGTCACCACGTCAGCGCGCAGACCGTCGATCACTGCACGACCCTGCTTGCCCGAACCACCGTGGGATTGCTGGATTTTCACGGTGTCGCCAGCGTGATCTTTCTGCCAGAACTTGATGAATTCAGCGTTGTAGTCCTGATACAGCTCGCGCGTCGGGTCATACGACACGTTGAGCAGCTCGTAATCCTTGGCAACGGCAGAACCGGCAAACACAGCACTGGCCAGGGCGGCCAAAGCGTAACGGCGAATCGACGACATGGTGAAAGCTCCTGGAATTCTGGGTGGTGGCTTTTTTCTTATGTATTTCGCAAATCGTGGTGCCGGTTCAAAGATCGCAGCCTTCGGCAGCTCCTACACACACAGCCCCCTGTAGGAGCTGCCGCAGGCTGCGATCTTTTGATCTTCACTCAGCCCGGTTGCTTACCCGGTTGCTGCAAACGGAATTTCTCTTTGCGTTCGATCTGCACGACTTGCGCGTTGTGCACAGTGATCTCCACCGCGCCAAATCGCAGATCGCGCAGTGCGCTCTGGATTTCACGCAAAATGGTGGTTTCGTCCTGACCGTCAACGCTGCGAAGGGATGCGCTCATGGTGCTGCTCCTTTGAATGGGATATGCCTGGCAGTGGGCGGCACTGCGTTCGGCGTGGGAGCAATATAAGAGAGGCGCGGATATTCTTAAAAAGACTATTTAAGAATGTTTATATAACTGAAAAACATTATGTGGCGGGGCAAGGGTTTGCGCCGATCTGTGAGCGACAGATAACCCTGTGGCGAGGGGATTTATCCCCGTTGGGTTGCGAAGCGACCCTGAAAATTTGGGGACTGCTGCGCAGTCCAACGGGGATAAATCCCCTCGCCACAGGTTTTGTATTCACCTCAGGTTTTGTGTGCACCCAGGTTTTGTGTCAGCTGTCAGCCAATAACAGGTGCTTTCATCCAATCAATCTCCAACGCCGGCACCGGCCGCCCAAACCAATACCCCTGCCCCAGATCACATGCCTGCTCCAGCAAAAACACGGCCTGTTCCGCCTGCTCGATCCCTTCCGCATGCACCTGCATGCCCATGCTCCGCGCCAGCGCGATAATCACCCGGACAATCGCCGCGTCGTCCTCATCCCACGGCAAACCTGCAACAAATCCCTGATCGATCTTCAATTTCTGCACCGGCAAGCGCTTGAGCCGCAACAGCGACGAATAACCGGTACCGAAATCATCAATCGCCAGACGAATCCCCAACTCACGCAAGCGGTGCATCTGCTCTAGCGCCACTTCCGGATCGTCCATCACCGCGCTCTCTGTAACTTCCAGCTCCAGATACGCCGGATCCAGCCCAGTCTCGCGCAGCACCTGTGCCACTTGTTGATACAGTTCACGCCGCGCAAACAACCGCGACGAAACATTCACCGCGACAAACGACAGCACCACCCCGGCCCGCTGCCACTCGCACATTTGTTGGCAAGCCTGCTGCATCACCCAGGCGTCGATTTCGGCAATCAACCCGGTGCGCTCGGCAATCGGAATGAATTCCGCCGGCGACACCAGTCCACGCTGCGGATGCTGCCAGCGCACCAGCGCTTCTACGCCGATCAGGCGACTGGTTTTCAGGTCATGCACCGGTTGGTAGTAGACGCGCAGCTCTTGCAGTTCCAGCGCGCGGCGCAGTTCGAAAGCGAGTTCGACCCTTTGCTGAGCGTGAGCGGTGAGTTCTTCGGTGTACAAGGCGTAACCGTTGCGCCCGCTGTTCTTGGCTTTGAACAGTGCGGCATCGGCGTTGCGCAACAGTTGTTCCGCGCTCAAGGCATCGCTGGGGAACAGGCTGATGCCGATGCTGGCATTGATGAACAGTTCGTGGCCGTCGATGCAGAACGGTTCTTTGAAGCCATCGAGAACGCGCTGGGCCAGCGCCGCCGCTTGCGCAGGCTGTGGACAACTTTCCGCGAGCACCGCGAACTCGTCACCGCCGAGCCGCGCCAGGGTGATGCCGGGGCCGAACAGCTCCTGCAACCGCGACGCCACCGCTTTGAGTAGCCGATCACCGACGTTATGCCCGAGGCTGTCGTTGATCATTTTGAAGAAATCCAGATCGATCAGCAGCAGCGCACAGCCACGTTTGTGGGTCTGCGCAGACGTCAGCGCTTGCTCGGCGCGATCGCTGAACAGCAGGCGATTGGGCAGATCAGTCAATGGATCGTGGTGGGCGAGGCGTTTGAGTTCGTGCTCGGAATCCTTGATCGCGGTTATGTCGGAAAACACCGCCACGTAATGGCTGACCTCTCCGCGATCATCGTGAATGACGCGGATGGTTTGCCATTGTGGATAAATCTCGCCGCTTTTACGCCGGTTCCAAATTTCGCCGCTCCACTCTTCCTGCGACGCCAACGTGGCGAACATCGCCTGATAGAAGCCCGGCGGATGGTGGCCGGACTTGAACAGGCTCGGCCGTTGACCGATGACCTCTTCACGCTGATAACCGGTGATTTCGATAAAGGCGCGGTTAACGTGGACGATCAGCCCCTGACGATCAGTGACTAGCACGCCTTCGCGGGTGCAATCGAACACGGCCGCCGCCTGCCGCAGACGCTCGCGATCAGCGTGACGTTCGCGCAACCGCGCTCCGATACCGAGAAACTCACACAACCGCGCCCGCGCCAGAAAAATCAGCCCGGCGCTGACCGCCGCAAACAGATAACCGTTGATCAGTTGCCAACGAGCAAGATCGACGGAGTTATCGAAGAAATTGTTTAATAAATAATCAGAACCTTGCAACCAGACAGCGGCAAGCACGAGATAGAGCAGCGCTGCACGCAAGGCATCGCGATAAGTGGCAGACATTCGGCTGTCCATGTCCCTACAAAAAGGTTGGAATTATAGGCCAAGTAACATCCAGCGACTCTTATCTGAAAGGGCGACTGGTTTTATCTGTGTGCTTAGTGATAATGCAACGGCTGTTTTTATCTTTATCGAGGGCCCTATAGCCTATGTGGTACGAAGGTTTTCTTGGCTTGTCGGCCTGGTCTCTGGTCGCGGTCACCCTGCTGATGACCCACGTGACGATTGTAGCCGTCACCGTCTATCTGCACCGTTATTCGGCCCATCGCTCGCTGGAGCTGAATGCTGGCCTGAAACATTTCTTCCGTTTCTGGCTGTGGCTGACCACGGCGCAGAACACCCGCGAGTGGACAGCCATCCACCGTAAACACCACGCCAAGTGCGAAACCGAGGATGACCCGCACAGCCCGGTCATCAAAGGTCTTTCCACCGTGCTGCGTACCGGTGCCGAGCTGTACCGCGCCGAAGCGCAGAACCCGGAAACCCTGCGCATCTACGGCAAGAACTGCCCGGAAGACTGGATCGAACGCAATGTCTACAGCCGTTATCCGCTGCTGGGCGTGGCGATCATGGGCGTTATCGACCTGATGCTGTTCGGCACCATCGGCATCACCATCTGGGCGATCCAGATGATGTGGATCCCGGTGTGGGCCGCTGGCGTCATCAACGGTCTCGGTCACGCGGTCGGCTATCGCAACTTCGAATGCCGCGACGCGGCGACCAATCTGGTGCCGTGGGGCATCCTGATCGGCGGCGAAGAACTGCATAACAACCATCACACCTACCCGAACTCGGCCAAGCTGTCGGTGAAGAAGTGGGAGTTCGACCTCGGTTGGGCGTGGATCAAAGTCTTCAGCTTCTTCCGTCTGGCCAAGGTTCAGCGCGTTGCACCGATCGCCCACCGTGTCGAAGGCAAGGGCAATCTGGACATGGACACCGCGATGGCGATCCTCAACAACCGCTTCCAGATCATGGCCCAGTACCGCAAATTGGTGATCGGCCCACTGGTTCAGCAAGAACTGGCCAAGGTCGATCACTCGGTGCGTCACCAGTTCCACCGGGCCAAGCGCCTGCTGTCGCGGGAAACCAGCCTGCTGGAAGACCGTCACCACTTGCGCATCCAGAACATGCTCGAGCACAGCCAGGCACTGAAGGTGATTTACGAAAAACGCCTGGCCCTGCAGCAGATCTGGGTCAAGACCAGCTCCAATCGACACGACATGCTCGCCGCCATCAAAGAGTGGGTTCACGAAGCGGAAGCCAGCGGCATCCAGTCTCTGCGCGACTTCGCCGGCCAACTGAAAACCTACTCTCTGCGCCCTACTGCCTAACGCTGTCCCCTGTGGCGAGGGGATTTATCCCCGTTCGGCTGCGCAGCAGTCGCAAAACCTGCAACCGCGTTTTAACAATTAAAACGCGGTTGCAGCACCACCCAGCGGCAATCCCCCCTTCCCCTGCAAAATCCGGGAACTTCGCCCAAAATCCCCTATCTCAAAGACACTTCGCCATCCCGGCGGGCTGTTCTGTGGCCGTTGTCGATTGCGGCACGCCCTTTGAGACTTGTGCCGATGGTCAATAACAACCAAAAAGACTCATCTTTCCCGCAGTGGCCCGAAGCCGCGCAAACCCTCATGGCCTTGATGCACGCCCAAGGCGAAGTCGCCCGCTTAAGCGAACGCGAACAGCTGTTCAGCTCGCTGCTGGTCAGTGTCAACGCGGTGCTTTGGGCGTTTAACTGGGAAACCCGTCAGGTGCTGTACGTCAGCCCCGCGTATGAACGGATTTTCGGCCGCTCCGCCGGCCTTCTCCTCGCCGACTACAACCAGTGGCGCGACAGCATCTACCCCGACGACCTCGAATACGCCGAACGCAGTCTCGCCGAAGTCCTGCACAAGGGCGCGGTGGAAGATCGCGAATACCGCATCATCGCCGCCGATGGCCAGATCCGCTGGCTCAGCGACAAATGCTTTATCAACCGTCAGGACGATAGCGGACAACCGGTGATCATCGTCGGCATTGCCGAAGACATCACCGAAAAGAAGCAGATGGAAACCGAGCTGCATCGTCTGGCGACCACCGACGTGCTGACACAAAGCAGCAACCGCCGACACTTCTTCGAATGCGCCCACCGCGAGTTTGAAGAGGCGCGGTTGCAAGGTTCGCCGATGGCGTTTTTGCTGCTGGATATTGATGACTTCAAAGTGATCAACGACAGTTACGGGCATCCCGAGGGCGACAACGTGTTGCAGCGAGTCGCCGAGTGCGGGCGCGGATCTTTGCGTCGCGGTGATCTGTTTGGGCGGATTGGCGGGGAGGAATTTGCGGCGGTGTTTCCGGGGTGCGCGCCGGACATGGCGATGCAGGTCGCGGAACGCTTGCAACAGGAGATTCAACGTCTGGGTTTCAACCACGATGGCCAGACCTTCAGCATCACCGTGAGCCAGGGCCTGACCAGCCTCACCGACGAAGATGAAAGCCTCGACAGCCTGTTCGCCCGCGCGGATGCAGCGATGTACGAAGCCAAGCGCCAAGGCAAAAACCGCATTATCTCTGCCTGAATATTCGATTTGAAATGCGAACCTGTGGCGAGGGGATTTATCCCCGATGGGGTGCGAAGCGCCCCCCTTTTTGATTCAAAAAGAGGGGGACTACTGCGCAGTCCATCGGGGATAAATCCCCTCAACACAAAGTCTCGACTCTTATAAGAAAGGTGTGGGCGGGTTACTTACGCATCCGCATCAGCTCCGGCAAGCCGATCTTGAGCAGCCGTGCCGTGCGGCTTTTCGCCAATTCTTCTATGCCTTCATGCTCAGTCAGGTGCGCCATTTGCGCCGCCATGTTCATCACAAGCGCTTCACGGGAATACACCCCGCCACCGAGTTGATACACCGCCGCAATCAGCTCACGCAGCTCCAGCGGCAATCGCCAGCGCGTGCGCAACGCCGATCCATACGCCGCACCAAATTCCGCCAGCGCCTCACCAACCTCCTCCAGCTCATCCAGCGCCCCACCGGCCTGCTGCCATTCCTGCAAACAACGCAGCAACGCCAGATCACCCAACCGATGCAGCATCCCCGCGCAGTAGCAGCGCTCCTGATCCAGATCGAGCAAACGCGCCAACGTGCGCGCGTATTCAGCGGTGTGCAGCGAAAGCCCCCAATAACGCTCGGCATAATCCGCCAGACACGGATCGCTGAGCCTGGCGCTACGCTTGAGCGCCAGCCCCAGAATCAAGTTCATGCTCTGCCCGGTACCGAGCCGGTGCAGTGCCTGCGCCAGTGTCTGCACGGGCGCGCCATGGTGTTGCGCGGCGCTGTTGGCGGCAGCGATCAACACGGCAGTGATCTGCGGATCGGTTTTTATCTCATCTTCGAGCACCTTCAGATCCAGCCCGCCAGGGTTGAGGCTGCGCTTCACCGCCACCTGCACATCGGTCATCAGCGGCGCGCCGTCGGCCTGCTCACGGCGTCGCTCGAGAAACACCGACAGCGTCATACCCGGCGCCAGCGCCGGCACTTCGCAGAACACCTCTTCCCCGGCATTGAGCAGCAACCCCTGCAAACGCTGGGTCAGGCTTTCCATGTTCAGCGGCTTGGTCAGATACGCCGTCGGCGCCAGCGGAATCGCTTCGCGCACGCTGGCGCTGTCGTTGCGGCTGCTCATCAGAATGAACGGCAGCGGCGGATTGCGTTTGCGCTGCCGCACGCTGCGCAGCACGTTCAAACCATCGATGCCGGGCAGCTCCCAGTCGACGATAGCGAGGTCATACGGCACTTCGCTGAGCAACGACATCGCTTGCTGGCCATCGGCACATAGATCCAGCCGCGCATCGCAACGCACGTTCAGCAGCACTTGTTTGAGCAGGTCGCGCGACCACGGGTCGGCCTCGGCAATCAGCACTCGGGGTACGGCGGGTAAATCAACGGCAGTCATGCGCGCTCTCCCTTGCAATGCCTGAACCTTAGCCAATGCTGGCCTTTCGATACAGTGCTAAAGCCCCCGATGTGTTTCAAGGGGCGTAAAAAAACCCGCCGAAGCGGGTTTTTTGTCGATCAGGTCACACTGGGTGATCAGAGCTCGGAGAAGCACTCTTCGATGATCGCCAGACCTTTGTCCAGTTGCTCGTCCGGCGAGGTCAGCGGTACGAGTACGCGCAGAACGTTGCCGTAGGTGCCACAGGACAGCAGGATCAGACCCTTGTCGCGTGCCTTGGCCACAACCGATGCCACTGCTGCAGCGTTCGGCTTGTGGCTGTCGCCGTTTTCGAACAGCTCAACAGCGATCATCGCGCCCAGCGCACGGACTTCACCGATCACCGGGTACTTGGCCTGGATAGCCTTCAGGCCAGTCACCAGACGCTCGCCGACTGCTTTGCAGCGATCAAGCAGGTTCTCTTCTTCGAACACTTCCATCACGGCCAGCGCAGCGGCGCATGCGATCGGGCTACCGGCGTAGGTGCCGCCCAGGCCGCCTGGAGCAATGGCGTCCATGTATTCGGCCTTGCCGCAGACACCGGCCAGCGGGAAGCCGCCAGCGATGGATTTGGCGAAGGTGGTCAGGTCGGCAGCAACGCCCATCTGTTCCATGGCGAAGAAGGTACCGGTACGGCCAGCGCCAGTCTGTACTTCGTCAGCGATCAGCAGGATGCCGTGCTGGTCGCACAGAGCGCGCAGGCGCTTCATGAACTCTTTCGGCGCGACGTAGAAACCACCTTCACCCTGTACAGGCTCGATGATGATCGCGGCGATGTCTTTCGGCTCGGCGTCGTTCTTGAAGATGCGTTCGATCGAAGCGATCGAATCGTCGATGCTTACGCCGTGCAGTTCGTTCGGGTATAGCGCGCGGAAGATGCCGCCGGCATCAGGCCCATGCCGGCCGAGTAAGGCACGACTTTACCGGTCAGGCCCAGGGTCATCATGGTGCGACCGTGGTAAGCGCCGGTGAAGGCGATCACGCCAGCACGGCCAGTGGCGGCACGGGCGATTTTCACGGCGTTTTCGACGGCTTCGGAACCGGTGGTAACCAGCAGGGTTTTCTTGGCGAAATCACCCGGGATCTTCGCGTTGATTTTTTCGCACACTTCTACGTACGGCTCGTAAGCCAGCACCTGGAAGCAAGTGTGGGTCAGCTTGTTCAGCTGTTCGGTCACGGCGGCGATGATTTTCGGGTGCACGTGGCCGGTGTTCAGTACAGCGATACCGCCGGCGAAGTCGATGAACTCACGACCTTCAACGTCAGTCACGGTAGCGTTTTTTGCCGACTCAGCGAAGATCGGGTGAATCTGGCCAACACCACGTGGAACAGCTGCGGTACGGCGGGCCATCAGTTCAGCGTTAGTCTTGCTCATTACAGTCCTCATTCGCCGCTCATCGGGCGGCGTTGTTCAAGGATTAAGCGGGAGGAAGCGACGGTGGCAGCATGCGATGATCGACTGCCACGGCGTTCCCGGCCGCAGAGAAAATTCCGGTTTGAAACGACGCAAAGGGACAGCGCTCTCGTGCCCTTTGCGTTTGCAGCGATCTTTGACCGGGCTTAGATGCCCAGGCAGAGGTATTTGATTTCCAGGTAATCTTCGATGCCGTACTTGGAGCCTTCACGGCCCAGGCCCGAAGCCTTGATGCCGCCGAACGGCGCGACTTCATTGGAGATCAGCCCGGTGTTGACGCCAACCATGCCGTACTCCAGCGCTTCCGCGACACGGAACACGCGACCGAGGTCGCGAGCGTAGAAGTACGAAGCCAGACCGAACTCGGTGTCGTTGGACATCGCGATCACTTCGGCTTCGTCTTTGAAGCGGAACAGCGGCGCCAGCGGACCGAAGGTTTCTTCCTTGGCCACAGCAGCATTTTTCGGCACGTTGGTCAGGATGGTCGGTTCGAAGAAGTTGCCTTCCATCGCTTTGCCACCGGCCAGCACGGTCGCGCCTTTGGCTACGGCGTCAGCAATGTGTTCTTTGACCTTGGCCACAGCTTTTTCGTCGATCAGCGGGCCAGTGGTGGTGCCGTCTTCCAGACCGTTGCCGATCTTCAGTTTGGCCACAGCCACTTTCAGCTTCTCGGCGAACGCGTCGTAGACCGAATCCTGAATGTACAGACGGTTGGCGCAGACGCAGGTCTGACCGTTGTTGCGGTATTTGGAAATGATCGCGCCTTCGACGGCCTTATCCAGGTCCGCATCGTCGAACACGATGAACGGTGCGTTGCCGCCCAGTTCCAGCGAAACTTTCTTGATGTCCTTGGCGCATTCAGCCATCAGCTGACGGCCGATTTCGGTCGAGCCGGTGAAGGACAGTTTGCGCACGATCGGGTTGCTGGTCAGCTCGCTGCCGATGTCGCCGGCGCTGCCGGACACCACGCTGAATACGCCAGCAGGAATGCCGGCACGCTGAGCCAGTTCAGCCAGAGCGAATGCGGAGAATGGAGTTTGCGAAGCAGGCTTGAGCACCATGGTGCAACCGGCAGCCAGCGCAGGGCCGGCCTTACGGGTGATCATCGCTGCCGGGAAGTTCCACGGGGTGATAGCCGCAGTAACGCCGATTGGCTGCTTGATAACGATCAGACGCTTGTCTGGCTGGTGACCCGGAATCACGTCACCGTAGATGCGCTTGGCTTCTTCGGCGAACCATTCGATGAACGAAGCGGCGTAAACGATTTCGCCCTTGGCTTCGGCCAGCGGCTTGCCCTGCTCGAGCGTCATCAGGCGAGCGAGGTCGTCCTGGTTCTCGATGATCAGTTCGAACCAGCGACGCAGCTTGTTCGCACGGTCCTTGGCGGTCAGTGCACGCCAGGACGGCAGCGCTTTGTCAGCGGCTTCAATGGCACGGCGGGTTTCGGCAGCGCCCATCTTCGGCACGGTGCCGAGGATTTCGCCAGTTGCCGGGTTATTGACCTTGATCGTCTGACCGTTGTCCGCATCGACCCAAGCGCCATCAATGAAGGCTTGCTGGCGGAACAACTGGGTGTCTTTAAGCTGCATGTCGGCTTTCCTTAACAGCACCGCGGCCTGCGCGGAGCAAATTATGATTGTAGAAAGGCGCCTCGCAAGGCTGCCGTCAGGGAAATCAGTGACCGGGTGTGGCGCATCAATCGTGGACGATTCGAACCACTGGCGCTTCAACACCCGCTCAACGAGCGTTTGAAATCTCAAACGGATCGTAGGATCAAAGGGGTTAAAGGACAATAGGTCGTTCGAAAAAAAGAACAAAAACGCCGCTTTTGCCGGATTTTTCAGATCAACGAGCCAAACCCGGTGCCGCAGCAAAACCATAGATCAACCCCGCGAAAGCGCCAAGCGAGGGTTTTGCAGGACGTTACAGCTTTAAGGAATACAGTGATTTCAGCGGACACGCGCACTGACAAACCCCAGCATGGACGCCCCGAGCCGACCTAGGTATGATGTCGCCCGCTGCACCAGTAGCTCAGCTGGATAGAGTACTGCCCTCCGAAGGCAGGGGTCGTGGGTTCGAATCCCGCCTGGTGCACCATTGATCTAAACGAGAAAGCCCCGGACTGATGAAGTCCGGGGCTTTTTTGTGGGCGATTGCATTTCAATTCTACTGAGGCTCAGCACCTACAGCTTCAAACAATCGGGCAAGATCTCGCGCACTGTGCAAAACCCGCTCTATCTGAACGTCTCCCTCTACGATCGAGTAAAAAATCAAATAACGAGCATGAGTGATCATCTTCAGCCCCTTGGCACAATCCTCTCGCGGAATGCCTTGATTAGGCTGAGCGATCAAGTGATCGCACCGTACGCGTAACTCGCCAACGAAAGAACGTGCGCGCTTGGGATTATCGCGAGCGATAAAGCGGGCAATCTGCTGCAAATCCTCCCGTGAAATCGCGGAAAAAAACAACCGCCTCATCAACGACTTTGCTCAGCTTCAACACCATCTATAAGCGCATCAAGCTCATCGAATACAGTGTCAGCGGCGATTGCCGGACGGGGATCATTGCGGCTGGCCGCAATCGCCTCGCGTAACTCGGCAGCTCGAAGGCGATCCAGCAACTCCTGATAAGTCGCATGCGCCAGGAGATAGGCAGCGGGACGATTGTGATTGAGAACAGCAATGGGTTCTGAACCCGCCTGTTCAATCACCGTACTCGGGCTCCGTTTCAGTTCAGTAATACTCACCGAACGACTCGCAAGCAACTGCTCCATGGCGACTCCAAAAGGTACAGAAAAAAGTACCTTATAGTGCTCTTTTTAGAGAAGGAGGGTCAATGCTTATGAGTCTGTAAAAGAAACCGGGAAAGGGAGAGTGTTTACAACTTGAAGCCAGAATCCGCCAAAGCGGCATTACTCCGTCGTCCAATCAAACTCATCATATTCTTCGTCATCCTCTTCCCCCTCAACCTCCTCAAAAACCTCGTCCTCATCAACGACGTCTTCTTCCGGCTGGTTCAGCAGAAATTCCTTACGTGCCTCAGTAATAGCGCGCCGCATCTCTTCGCCCTTTTGCGGGCAGTTGAGCAGTTGGGCAATGCGGTCAATTTTCGATGCCACGTTGTCCTCCGGCGTATTGGCAATGCCCCGATAGTGCGCGTTTTTGCGGGGCATTGCCAAATGGCTGAGGTTTGCAGGGTCATTTTTCTTGCAACTGTTCGAGTCGGGCGTCGAGATCGACGTTCGGGTAGCGTTTGTGCAGGTTGTTGAACAGGCTGTCGGCGGCTTGCGATTGGCCGGATTCGCGCAGGCGCAGGACTTCGCGCAGTTGTTCGTCGAGGCCATTGGGTGGGGCGGCGGCGCGCTTGCTGACCTTGGCTTCATCCGCGCTGATCGCCTGGCTTTGCATTGGCGCGGCCATTTCCATCATCGGCGCGGGCGCGGCTCGGGGCGCTGCCGGGGCGGACAATCGGTGCAGTTGCGCGGAATCCTCTTCGGCCATCGGCACAGCGAGTTTCGGCGCCGGGGCGTAGTCGTATTGGCGCAGCGGTTCGGGCGTGCGCTGCACCAGCGACAACATCAACGCGACGCCAACGAGGCTGGCGAATGCGACTTGCCAGCGCGGTTTTCGGCAGGCCCGCAACCAGCGTTGCCACAGGCTCGGTTGCACCGCAGGCGTTTCGCGGCGCGCGGTATTGAGGATGAATGCGTCGAGATGCGCGGGCGGTTCAGCGTTGTGCTGTTCGCGCACGTATTTGATCAGCGGATCTTCGGGTGTCTGGCGGGCGTCAGTCATGTGAGTACCTCCTCGGCCAGCAGCCGACGCAGTTTTTGCTGGGCGTAGCGCAAGCGGCTTTTGACGGTTTCCAGCGGTGTTTCGGTGAGGCTGGCGATTTGTGCCAGGTCGAGGTCGCCGTGCGCGCGCAGCAAGAACACTTCGCGCTGGTCGGCGGGCAAGGTTTGCAGGGCGCTTTCGAGGCGCTGGCTGTCGCGGCTGAGGCTCAGCAGTTGCTCGGGATCGCTCGCTTCATCGCTGACCGCGTGAGTTTGTTCCTCATAACTGTCGTGCAGCGGTTGTTGCGCGCCATGTTTGCGCCAGTGATCGATCAGGCGGTTGCGTGCAATCTGGAACAGCCACGTACGAAATGTCGCGCGACCTTGTGGCTGACTGGCGCTGCGGATCAGGCTGAGCCAGGTTTCCTGAAACACCTCATCGGCCAATTCCGGTTTACCGCTCAACCCAAGCAGAAACCGGTACAAACCCTGTCGATGACGGGCGTATAAGAGCTCGAACGCCGCGCCGTCGCCCTCGCGATAACGCGCCAGCAGCGATTCATCGCTGCTGGCGGTCGGGCTGTCTGCCGAAGCAAACAACTGGCTGATAAAACCCTTCAGACGATTCACTTATTCAATCCGTTGTTCAGTGGCCTGCGCATTCGATGCGGTAGAAGTGCGCAGACTCTGCGCCAGCTGCACCAGTTGCACGAACTCGTTGCGCAAGCCGAAACGGTCGTCACCACGAGCGCCACGGGCCAGCGTTTCGGTGTCTTTCAGGCTGAAATCGCCGGTGTAGCGGCCGTCCTTGAGTTGCTGGGAAAACGCGGCGACCGCAGCGGCAAAACGCAGATCTTCGCTGGCGCTTTTCACCTGATTGGCAATCGGCCGCTCGATCAGCAGACTTTTCCCACCTTCGGGCTGTTGATATCGCACACGCAGCATCGCCAATTCCCCGTTCGCGTCAGAAACCGCTGGCGTCGATTTACCGTATCGCAACGGCTCCAACCAACCCTTCTCGCCTGCCGGAACAATTTCGTACAGCGCGGTCACCGTATGGCCTGCACCGATTTCGCCGGCATCGACCTTGTCATTGCTGAAATCCTCACGCTTCAACGCGCGGTTTTCGTAGCCGAGCAGGCGATATTCGCTGACCTGCGCCGGGTTGAACTCCACCTGCAACTTGACGTTTTTCGCGACGATGGCGAGGGTCGAACCGAGTTGATCGACTAGCACCTTGCGCGCCTCGCGCAGGTTGTCGATGTAGGCATAGTTGCCATCGCCGGCGTCAGCCAACTGTTCCATCAAGTGTTCATTGTAGTTATCCACACCAAAACCAAGAGTGGTCAGGGAGATTCCGGTTTTGCGTTTATCCACAGCCATTTGCTTGAGGCTGTCGAAGTCGCTGACCCCGACGTTGAAATCACCGTCGGTGGCCAAGAGGATGCGGTTGATGCCTTTGCCGATGAAGGCCTGCTGCGCCATTTGATAGGCCAGTTCGATGCCTGAAGCGCCTGCGGTCGAGCCACCAGCGGTTAATTGCTCGATGGCTGTACGAATTTTCGTTTTTTCCCGTCCGGAAGTCGGTTCAAGCACCACTCTCGATTCGCCGGCGTAGACCACCAGCGACACGCGATCCTGATCGCGCAATTGATCGACCAGCAATTTCAGCGTGCTTTTCACCATCGGCAAGCCTTCACGACGATCCATCGAGCCGGACACATCGACCAGAAACACCAGATTGGCCGGAGGCAATTCCGCCACCGCGCGATCGGAAGCCTTGATGCCGATGCGCAGCAAGCGCGTGTGCGGGTTCCACGGTGACGCGGCCAGCTCGGTGGTCACGCCAAACGGCGAGCCATCGCTCGGCAGCGCGTAGTCATAAGGGAAGTAATTGACCATTTCCTCGAGCCGCACCGCACCTTCCGGCGGCAGCCGTCCTTGATTAAGCAAACGGCGGACGTTGGCATAAGCACCGGTATCGACGTCGGCGCTGAAGGTTGAAACCGGGGTTTCGGCGACGCTGTGAATCGGGTTATCGGCCAAGGCCTGATATTGCTCGCGCTGCTCGTCGCGATAGCCTTGTGGATAACTTTCGCTCTGCGGCATCGGCGCGCTGCCCGCGTTGGGCATTTTGTACAACGCGCGTTTAGCCATTGTGCTGTCGGCCATCAGCGCTTCCTGCTGGATCAATTGCGCAGGCTGAGCGGGCGCCGGCACTGCAGCGGATTCCGGGTTGGAGGAAACGCCGCAGCCGGCCACCACCAGCAACACACCGACAGCAACGGGCCGCAAGAAATACACAGGACGGGACATGGGGGCTGACCTCGGGGATGAAATTGATCATTCATCCACTGAGACGGGCCGCCCCTTCAGTTCGGGTTAAACGCCGCTGAAAATATTTTCAGCGGTGATAACGCCGCACCGCACTGCTGTTGCGCAGCACATGACCTTTGATTTTTTCCATCAGTTCGGCGCGGGTCAGACCAGCCGGCAAGGCGTCCGGGGCCAGATCAAGGGCGTAGATCTGGATGATGTAGTGGTGCGCGCTATCGCCCACTGGTGGGCATGGGCCCATGTAATGGGTGTTGCCCTTGCTGTTGGTGCCGCCGACGCCTTCGAACGCGGATTTCGCACCGACACCGGCCGCAATCTGGTGCGTCGTGGCTTTGATGCCGTAGTGAATCCAGTGATCAACGCCCAGACCTTTCTGGCCGTCCGGATCGTGCATGACGATCGCGTAGCTCTGGGTACCCGTCGGGCCGGCGTTCCAGCTCAATGCCGGCGACTGATTCTTGCCACCGCAACCGGCCGCATCGCTGGCCGCTGCCGAGGTGAACAGACGGTTGTCGGAAACACCCGGGATGCTCAGGGTGAAACGCTCCTGGGCCTGCGCCGGAAACTGCACGCAAAGGGCGACGGCAATGGCCGCCAGCCAAGGGTTGAGAGAGGTCAATCGGGTCATTCCGGGAGCACCTTGTGCAGTTGGGCCGTCGTCGGCTTGCAGACTATAGCTGTACCGTTCGTGCCGTGGCACCAGGAAATCGCTGAACCTCGCACCACGGCGCAAACTCGTAAGAGAAATGCCCGTGAGGAAGCCGATCATGTCCCTGCACCGTGTCGCCCGCTTCGCCGATGTCCCTGAAGACCGTGGCCTGCAAGTTGAAATCGGCGACTGCAAGATCGTTTTGCTGCGTGCGGGAGGCCAGCTACGCGCGTTTCAGGGCGAATGCCCACACGCCGGCGCGCCACTGGCTGACGGCGCGTTGTGTCACGGACGGCTGATTTGCCCGTGGCACAAGGCGGCTTTTCGGGCGGAGGACGGCGCGTTGTGCGAGCCTCCAGCGCTCGACAGTCTCAAGCGTTATCCATTGGAATTGCGTGGCGATGAGGTTTGGGTCGATGACCAAGCGCTGGCGGATCCGCACACCCCGCCGGCGGACGATTCACGCACTTTCGTGATCGTCGGCGCGGGGGCAGCAGGCACCGCGTGTGCGGCGGCCTTGAGGGAAAAGGGTTTTGGTGGTCGCATCGTGATGATCGACCGCGAACCCGACGCCGGTTACGACCGCACCGTGCTGAGCAAATTTGTCCTCGCCGGGGACATGCCGCCGGAAGAAACACCGCCGCTGCGAGATGAAAGTTTTTATAAAGAGCAGCGCATCGAACGCCAGCGAAGCGAAATCACCTCCATCGATGCCGAGACTAAAAGCCTCCATTTCAATGACGGCCAAACGCTGAGCTACGACGCAGCCGTACTCGCCACTGGCGGCGAACCCAATCCACTGGAATTGCCCGGCGCCGACCTGCCGCAAGTTTTCGTCCTGCGCTCAAAAGCCCAGGCCGAACAGATCATGAAAGCGGCCAGCCCCGATCAACGCGCGGTGATCATCGGCGACAGCTTTATCGCCCTCGAATGCGCCTCGGCCCTGCGCCAGCACGGTCTCGACGTCACGGTGCTGGCGCGCCACGAAATTCCTTTCGCGGCGCAATTCGGCGAGGCGGTGGGCAAAGCGATCCGCGCCCTGCATGAAGAAAAAGGCGTGAAATTCATCACCGATCATGAGGCGACAGAGGTCATTGGCGACGGCAAAGTCGAGGCGGTGCTGCTGGACAACGGACTGCGCATTTCAGCCGATCTGGTGCTGGCGGGTATTGGCGTGCACCCGGCGACTGAGGCGTTCGCGTCACTGCCGAGGGAAAAAGATCAATCTTTGCGCGTTGATGACGGCATGCGCGTTACCGAAGGACTGTGGGCGATTGGCGACATCGCCACCTTCCCGCTGCACGGCCAGCCGCAGCGCATCGAACACTGGCGCCTGGCTCAGCAACATGCGCGCATCGCGGCGGCCAATATGCTTGGCGGCGAGGAGCATTATCTGGACGTGCCGTTTTTCTGGACGTGGCATTTTGGCAAGAATTACGACTACCTCGGACACGCCGAGCATTGGGATGAAGTAGAGTTTCTTGGCGAGCCGGAGCATCCGCCGTTTATTGGGTTGTTCGGCAGAAACGGCATTCTGGTCGCCGCGGTGGCCTGCGAAAAGGAACGAGCGATGGCAATGCTCGCCGAACGCATGAAACAACCGCTAATGATGGAAGAAGCCTGGGCCCTCATCCAGATCTGATCACCGATCCCGTGTCCCGTGTAGGAGCTGCCGGAGGCTGCGATCTTTTGATCTTTAAAATCAAAAGATCGCAGCCTTCGGCAGCTCCTACAGGTGCTTCGAGCTTTGATCCAGCGTTTGATCGCTCCCACGCTCCAGCGTGGGAATGCAGCCCGTGACGCTCCGCGTCAGTGGACGCGGAGCGTCCCAAGAGGCATTCCCACGCGGAGCGTGGGAACGATCGGTCAAGCACTGGGTTACCGGGTCAAAGGCTCGCGATTTTCGTCATCTTCGGCATGCAGAAAGATCACCCGTGGGTGTTCCAGCGGTGCCAGCGGTGCTGGCAATTCGGCCTGTTTGACTGGCCAGAAATGCGTCACCACATGGCTGATGTCGCCGTCCTGATCGTTGTGAATGGTCATCACGCCCGGCGTGCGCAGCTTTTGAAAACGGTCATCGCACAGCTTGAAGCTCTTGCTCAGCCCTTCATCGTCAATCACCGGCGACGGCAATCGACGCTGGGCGAAGCTGCGACTTTTACGCTGTTGATAGCGCGCCCAGGAAATCAGCACCACCGCGTTGACCAACGCAATCCACATGTAGATCTGCAACGTGCCCAGCGCATCGAACGCCGAGTTGTCGATACGCGGCGCGCCCGCATGCGTCTCGATCAACGGCCACAATCCGCGAATCAGCAGATACAGCAGGCCAACCCACGCCAACACGGTGAGGATCACGTCGATCACTACCAGGAATGGCCGCTGGCGAGTCCGGATGATTTTCATTTGATGACCTCTTCTTCGTCGTCGCCGAGCGGTTTGATGCCCCGGTCAGGGCTGACCCAACGCGCACGTTTCTGATGTTGGCCGAACAGTACTTTCGGAAAACTGACCAGCGTGGTCAGCAGGCTGATGAGCCAGAACACCAATGGATACCAGACCACCCAGAACATGGTCTTGCCCAGACCCGGCTCATAGCGGCGGTCGATGATGATGCTGACTGCGAACTGCACCAGGCAGACGAAAGCCAACAGCAAACCGGTGAAGGCCGGCGGCATCAGGTGATCCACCGCAATCGCTTCCGGCATGACCACGAATTTGCCGACGCCCCAGAAAATCACCGACAACAGGAAGGTGAACGCCCAACCGGTCGACAGGCAGTATTCGAACAGCAGCGGCCACAGGTAACGATGGCGGTACTGCCAGATGCCGCGAATGTTTTTGAACAGCACTTCTGCGCCGCCCTGAGCCCAACGCAGACGTTGCTTCCACAAGCCGCCGAGGGTTTCCGGCATGAGAATCCAGCACAGCGCGCGCGGCTCGTAAAAGATGCTCCAGTGATCGAGTTGCAGCTTCCAGCTGATGTCGATGTCTTCGGTGATCATGTCCGGGCTCCAGTAGCCCACCCGGTTCAGCGCGGTACGGCGGAACGCGACGATCACACCGGACACGGTGAAGATCCGCCCGAACACCCGTTGCGTGCGTTTGATCAAACCGATAATCGAAGAGAACTCGCCAACCTGCACTCGCCCGACCAGCGTCGAACGTGTGCGGATCCGTGGGTTGCCGGTGACCGCGCCAAGGCGTGCGTTGTCCAGCATCGGCGCAACCAGATAGGCCGCCGTGTTCGGCGCCAGCAGCGCATCACCATCGATGCACACCAGATATTCACTGCGCGCGGCAATTGCGCCCATGCGCAGGGCCACAGCCTTGCCCTGGTTTTCCGCCAGGTGAAGAACACGCAGGCGCGGATCTTCCTTGGCCAATGCGTCGAGTACTTGCGCGGTGTTGTCCTTGGAGCCGTCGTTGATCGCGATAACTTCGATGTTCGGGTAATGCTGAGCCAGCGCCGCGTGGATCGTATCGGCAGCGTTGTCACCTTCGTTGTAGCAAGGGATCAGGATCGAGATCAGCGGTTCGCCTTCCAGTGGCGGCGGCAGGGTGTCGTCCTTCCACGGCCAGTGGCGTTCCCAGTGCAGCCAGAAATACAGGCCACCGGCAATCCACAACCCGGACATGAACAACGGGTAGAAGAACACGAAGTCCATCAGGAACTGCCCGGTCACCAGGAAGATCAGCCCCAGCGGAACGCCGAGGACGATCGCCAGAACAAGCAGGGCTAACAGTCTATCCAGCATGTTATGGATTCCATTTGTTGGAGAGTGCAGGCCTTACGATTTTCAGGTCTGGCAGGTTGTCGAGGAAGTTGTCCGGGTAGTAACCGAAACTGGTCGCGCCCTGACGCTTGAGACGGCCCATCCAGTCCGCCATCACCGCTGCGTCAATGTCGGCCTGGTCTTTTTTCGTCCAGTCCCGTGCCTGCAATTCGAACACGGTGCGATCCAGTGCCCCGGGACGTTTTTTGACGATTTCGACCAGCGCTTCCAGCCACGGCCCGGACTGCGCCTGCGTCTGTTTTTCCATCAATGGCATGGCCATTGGCGCCGTCCAGTCGTAGGTCGCGAGGAAGTCGTCGAGGTTCTGCGCGAACCACGCTTCGCTGGCCGGATTGATCATCGGCTCGGCGAAAATATTGCGCGCGGTCTGCACCTGCGGGCCACGAATGGCGCGGACTTTGGCAGTCAGCTCGTTGGTGAAATCGATGAGGTATTTGCTCTTGAAACGCGTCCAGCGCTGCATCGCCGCCGGATCATCGCGAAGTGCGGCGATCGAACCCGGAAGACCGTTGGCGGCGTAAACCTTCAGCGCCTGCGGGCCGGCGTCTTCGAAATCCGAAAGCACCGCATCGTCGTGATAAATAATGCCGTCGACCGAGGTCAGTCGCGCCACGTCTTCGTAGATTTCACCGATGATCCGCCGCACTTCCGGATCGAACGGCGACAGGCGTTGGTACTGATCCGGATCGACCGACGTGGTGCCGGTTTTCGGATCCCAGCGCGTCACGCGCGGCAGCTTCGAATCGAGGCCAAAACTCAGCACTGGCATCCACGCGAATACTTTCACGTGAGCGCGGGTGCGCAGTTGCCAGGCGACGCGGTCGAACAGGTCGGCGCGCACTGGCAAATGACGGTTGGGGAAGTACAGCGAATGCACCAGGCCATCGCCCTTCGGATCGGCAAAGGCTTGCAGGAACACGGTGTTGGCCCCGAGGTCAGCCATGCGCTGCACCAGTTTGCCGAGGTTGATGTCCTGTTGCGCCGGATCCGGGTCGTAGACGTTGTCTAGGTCGACGTGCACCACGCGCATGGCGAAATCGGACTGCACCGCGACGACGCTGTTGGCGAAATGCTCGCCGTCAGGGTCGGAGGCGACGAGGAAGCGCGGGCTGCTCATCAGGTTGTCGAGGGTATCGAGGCCGTCATCGAGGGTCAGGGCCATTTCATAGCCCTCCTCACCGACCACGGTCAGCGAAGTACCGTCCGCCGTGCCATACGGCCAGACCCAGACCCGTGGTTTCTTGCCGGTGACCTTGCGGATTTTCTCCGAGATGTTGTTCACGTCGGTGCGGATCCGCGCCTGAAAATCGGCCTCGGATTCATAACGTTTGGTCACCGGATCGTAGCGACGGGTCGCGGCGGCAGGCTGCATGTTGCCCTGCGGGTTGGCCAGAATGCCTTTGTGGTTGGCGTCGGTGTGCGCAGCGATTTCCACCAGACCGGATTTCGAGATTTCGCGCACCTGATCCCAGGTGAGGAAGTCGGAACGCGCACGCGGTGTGCCGGCGAAATCCACCGGCTGGTTCAGCGGCGTGTCGATCCAGCTGCCGACTGGCGCCAGCAGTGCATGCCAGTTATAGGCGCGCAACACCGGCAGCACGCGGGTGTAGAAGCTCGAATAACCATCGTCGAAGCTGAGCAGAATCGCTTTCGCCGGCAGCTCCGGGCCGCCCTTGCGCGCCGCCATGATCTGGTCGACCGTGACCGGTTTGTAGCCGTTCTCACGCAGCCAGGCGAGTTGTTCGATCATGCGCTCGGTGCGCACCGCTACCACGGCCTGATCGGGATCGCGATCCTCGATATCGTGGTAGGCGATACCGAGTACGTGGTTTTTCGGCCACGGTTTTTCGCTGGCCGCCACCGGACGCTCGGACGGCGGCGCGAAGGCCGGAGCTTGCTGGGCGCAAGCGCTGATCAACAGCGCTCCCAGCAGAAGGATGAAACGCGAAATCAATGGCATCTTCAAACTCTTCTAGAAGCGGAAAGTGAGGTCGACGAGCAGACGCAGATCGGTCTCCCGATCACCGTCGTAGAGCCGGTTGATCACACTGAACAAACCGCCCACCTCGAACACGTCGTTCCAGGCATAGCGTTGGCCGTAGCCGAGCAAGGCCATGCCGCCGGTGCCGTGATCACGCTGGCTGTACGTCCCCGCGCCGGCCTGGAATTGCTGACTCCAGGACGTTTCGTAGCGGTGGTAGAGGACGTGGTTGACGTTGACCAGCGGCATCACGCTGAAGTCAGATTTCGGGTTGAAGTACGGCACGTCATCGGATTTCGAGTTGTGGCTGGTGCCGACTTCCAGACCGGCATCGACCTGAATGTTCGGCGCGCTGTAAACGCCCTCGCGGCCCGTGAGCAAGGCTTCGACACGATCGTTGCCGTCGCTGAAGTGCGACGGGCTCACCGACAGGCGCCACTCGCGGCTTTCGTTGGCGCGCCAGCGGATGAAACCGCTGCCGCCGTTGGCCTTGATGTCGCTGTTGAGCGCGCGCAGCGGTGTTTCCGCCGAGAGGTATTCGAGGCTGCCGCCGTACTGCCAGTGGTCGTTGATGTCGCGGGCGATCGCCAGACGCGCGCCCTGTTTGTCGCCGTAGCCGTAATCGTGATTGGAGACTTCGGCTTCGAGGGTCATGTCGCGGGTGCGCCGCTCCAGACCGACACGCTGGAAGCGATGGTTGCCGGTGCCTTCGGCAAAATCGCCGGTGGCGTAACCGACGCCCGCAAACACACGCCAATCGTCATCAATCGGCGGGCTGTAAATCGTGCTTTGAATACCGAAATCGCGGCTGCCACTGACGGCGCCTGCACCGCTGCTGCCGCCACCGTTGGCCTTGCCGCCGTAGGCTTCGACGCGCAGTTCGGACATGTCGTGAACTTCACGTTCACGGGCCAGACGCTGCACCTGGCGGTTGTCCGGATAGCGCGCGACGACGTCATCGGTCAGCGCATCCATCTGCCGCCATTCCTGCAATTCCATCGCGGTGTGTGCCTGACCGATTTCCAGGCCCATGTCGCGCGGCACCATGCTCTCGGTTTCCTTGAGCTGCATTTCTGCGCGGCGTGGCCAGTTGCGGGCCAGGTACAAATCGGCCTGGGCCAGACGCAAACCAGTATTGCCCGGCGCCTGATCGACCAATGTTTGAAGGCTTTGTTCGCCGTGGGGCAGATCGGAACTGTAGGTGCCGGCCTGCGCCGCCAGTTGTTGCGCGTCCATCCATTCATCGTTCGGGTTGCCGACTGGCAAGCCCTTTAGCTCGATGCGCGGACGCTGCGATTTGGCGGCGTCTTCGGCGACTTTGCGCGCCTCGTCGGCACGGTCACTTTCCAGCAACGCGTAATACAGCGCGGTGCTGTCTTCGAGGCGGTTGCCGACGTCGGCATCCGGCGCGGCAAGCACTTGGCGATACAGGTCGGTGGCGATTTCCGGCTCACGCTGATCGAGATAAGACGCCGCGACCCAACGCAATGCGTAGGTCGGAATTTTCACGCCTTCGGCTTGCAGCTTTTGATATTCAGCGATGACGTCGGCGGTGCGCGCGCGAGCCTTGAGCGCGCCCATGCGGTCGATGCGCCAGCGGGTCACGTCTTCCTTGGCGCTGGCGTCCGGCGTCCAGGTGGCGAGGAGTTTGTCGTAGTCAGCCAGCGCACGATCGGCGATGACGTAGCGTTCCTTTTCACTGCGACTGGCCATTTCGGCAAGACGCACACGCTCAGCGGCCAGATCACCTTCGAGGCGACGCAGCGTGACCGGATCAATCAGACCCGGACGTTGGTTGGCCAGGCGCAGCGCGGGCTCTGGCAGACGGGCCTTTTGCAGCGCGACCACATATTCACGGGCAACTTCCGGTTTGTTGCCGGCGCGAATAAAGGCCTGATCGTATTCGAACAGCGCGTCGTACTGTTTGCCCGCGCGATTGAGTGCGTAGCCCAGCGCGAGGCGGCGTGCAGGGTCATCGGGTTTGGCAGCCACCAGCGCTTGGGCGCGGGTCACGGCTTGGTCGGGTTTACCGCCATCCGCTTGCGTCAGGGCCAGGCCCAGTTGCAGGTCGGCGTTATCCGGCTCCAGCGCGAGGGCCTTGTTGTAGACCTGAGTCGCCTGATCCCAACGCTTGAGATTGCGATAGGCACGCGCGGTGGCGGTCAGTGCCTGCACCGGCAGCACGCGGTCGCGGCCCTGGGTTTCATAGACTTGCACGACTTCGGCGTCGAGCCCGGCCCAACTGGCGATTTGCAGGTGATCGCTAATCTGCCCGGTGGTCGACTGACCCGCCGGCACCTGACGCAACACCGTCAGCGCAGGCGTGTACTGCCCGGCCCGGGCATCGCGCACCATCTGATCATAGGGTGTGTCGGCAAACGCCATGACCGGCCAAAGCAATTGGCTGCACAGCGCGACACGGAACAACGGGCGTAAACCACGATGCAATACGGGAACATCAATACGCGGCATTCGTCAGCATCCTTACATGGCCAGCCGGGTCGCAATGCCCTCCTTGCCCATTCGTAACGGTGGCCGAAACTGACAGCCTCGGCCAAGCTTAGTCAGGCAGTCTTGCACGCAAGCGTAGACCAGTATCGAGAACACAATAATTGTTCAGAATCGTCAGGGCGGTTCTGCCAGCACATCAAAAACCCAAACCCCAGACAGCAAAACGCCCGGCGTCTGTGCGGTACAGAGGCCGGGCGTTGCTATTAAGCGCGCAGAATTACTGCACTTGCGTGACGCCGCCGAACTTGCTCATCAGGAAGCCGACAAACTGCTCAACGGTCATCTTCTGGCCGTTGAATTCGACCTGATTGGCCGCGTAATGCAGCTTGGTCACGACGTTGCTGCCGTCGACGACGGCCAACTGCGAACCGACCGCCATGCCGGCGAACATGTCGGCCGCTTCCTTGGACTGATCAACGATCGCTTTAGCATCGGTCTGGCCGTCGAGTTGCGCCTGCACGCTGAGCAGATCAATCAGCATCGGCTTCGACACCTGAATGTTCAGGTCGAGCAGCGCGATCAGTTGTTTGGCCAGTTGATCCGGTGGCAGATCCATCGATTGCGGCTTGGTCAGGTCAATCACCAGATTGGCCTTGCTCTCACCGTTGGCGGTGTTGAACGAGAGGTTTTCCAGCGCAAATTGCGGGCCGGCAGCCAGCAGTTTTTGCAGATCGGCTTTGACTTGCGCGTCTTCCGCTTCGGTCAGGTTCAGCTCTGGCGCTGGCAAGCCTTGCGCGGCAGCCTCGGCGGCGGCTTTTTCGTACGGCTGCAGCTTGGTCTGGTAGATCTGCATCAACGACAGGGTCGACGGGATGTCGAGGTTTTTCAGGCTCATGGCCAGGTTCGCCGAGCCGATTTTCTTGTCGTTGAACGACACTTCGCCAATCTTGTAGTCGGCGCGACCGGAGGCGTTGCTGCCGTTTTCTTCGGTGAGGTTCTTCATTTCGAAGTTCTTCACGCCGAGCACCGACTGCTTCGGCCCGAAGGTCGATTTGCTGCTGGTCAGCTCGATGGTGTTTTCGCCGGTGTAATAGCCGTAGCTGCTTTTGGCGAGGTTGCTGGCCAGGGTCAGACCGTTGAGTTCGATCTGTACCGGCGCCTGATCTTCAGCCACGGTCACCAGTTTCAGGTTGTCCATGTAGCCGTTGGCCTTGACCTTCTGCGCCTTGGCGTTGGCGGCGATGTCCATGTTCAGGCCGGAGAATTTCAGGCTCGATTTGTCGTCCAGCGCGGTTTCAAACGGCACCAGTTCGAGGGTGCTGTTGGTCGATTCGTCGTAGCCGATGCTGGTCACGCCTTTGAGCGGCGCGGCGCCTTTGGTCGCGGCAAACCATTTTTCGGTGGCGGCGTTCTTTTCCAGCTCGTAGTTGCTGGTGGCCATGACCGGCAGCCATTTCAGCGACAGCAGACGCGAGAACGGCAGCGGGCCGTGTTCGATGTGGTCAACGAAGAGCAGCTCGACCGGCGCGTCGCCGAACATCTCGCCTTCACCTTTCAGGCGATAGTGCGCGGTGCTGGTGAAGGTGTGGCGATCCAGCGACACCAGTTCCAGCGACGCGGTGCCGTTGGAGCCGGCCATGGCGGTTTGCAGTTCTTTGTTGGCGTTGCTGACGGCGTCGTTCAACACGCCTTCGATTTTGGTCCCGGTGTACCAGGCCCCGCCTACGCTGATCGCGCCGATGGCAACAACAATTCCGAGAAGCACGCCTGCTGATTTATTCATGAATGACCTGATCGATTTCCGTGGCTGTGAGTGTGGTCGTCTTCCCTGAACCCGTGACCGGGTTGCGGCTCGACTTCGCTTAATTCAGCGGTGGAGATTAGCACCGGGCGCGGGAAGTGACCCAATGATTAAAGGTGAAAGAGTGTCTAAGGGGATTGTGGACAGCGGTCAGGCTTGAAGAGTTTCGCTGTTTTTGAAGGCGCTATCGCGAGCAGGCTCACTCCTACAAGGGGAACGCACTCCAAATGTAGGAGTGAGCCTGCTCGCGATGAGGCCGGTAGATTCAACAGAGAATCAGGAATACTGAACCTCAATCTCATCCAGCTGATGATCAAAGCTCTTCAGCCGCGCCGTCCAGGTATAAACGAGCACTTCAAAATCCCGATCGATCACCGCCCCACCCGGCCCATCGGCGCGCGGATCACAGAAATCCAGCTGATAACGCTCACGGGCCATGGCCGTGGCGACATCGGAGAGTTCGCGGGCGTTGTTGAGCCAGTGCCAGCCCTCGCCATCAATCTGCTTGTCGAGTTCCAGACACTGTTTTTTCAGCGCTTCGAGGCTTTTTTCCAGCGGCGTGCCGGTGAGTTCGCCCATGACTTCGGCGAACGTTCGGCCCGGTTGCCAGTAGCTGCCCCAGAAATACCGGTCGAACACGGTTTCGACCCGGCGCAGGGCGACTTTGGTGTCCCAGATCAGCACCCGCGTCTTGCCTTGTTCGAGCTGGCGTTTTTTCACCCGCTGAACCTGGATCGACGCCCACGCCACACCAACGATCGCCATGACCGCGATCAGCGCCGTCACGCTGTCGAGAAAGATCATGGCCTTGTCGATCTGATGGGCCAGCATGATGCCGTAGAAATAGGTGGCCGACAGCAGCACCAGCGCTGCGAGGGCGCACCAGAAGCCGAGAGCGTAAGGGTTTTTCATTATTGGTTTCCCCTAGACCAGCGCTAGCAATGTGCGCTGGAAGGGTGCTTTGCACGGGGCGCCCTTCCAACACTTCAAAGCATAGCAACGGCCTCAGGGTTTGCCGGGGCTTGGAGCGTGCGTTCGTCCGCTTTCCCAACCGCCGCCGAGGGCGAGGAACAAATCGATCTGGCTCATCGCAACTTGAGTGTTGGCGGCGGCCAGTTGCGCGGTGACATCGGTGTAGGTGCGGGTCGCTTGCAGATCCGCCAGGAACGACTCGCGGCCGGCCTGGAAGAAGCGGTGCGTCTGGTCGGCGGCGAGTTTCGCCGACTGCTCGGCATCGGCCAGTGCATCGCGGCGTTGCAGCAGCGCGCTGTACTGCGCGAGGCCGGTCTGGGTTTCGCGAATGGCGTTGAGCACCACGCCGTCGAAGTGCGCCAGCGCGCCTTGGGTGGTCGCTTCGGCTTCACGGATGCGCGCACGGGCGCCGTTGGTCGGCACTTTCCAGCTCAGCGACGGGCCGAAACCCCAGCGATTGGTTGACGGATCACCGAGGTCATCGAGAATACCGACGGTGCCGATGGTCGCGCCGATGCTGATGTCCGGGTACAACTCGCCAGTGGCGACGCCGATCCCGGCAGTCGCAGCGGCCAGACGCCGTTCAGCCTGACGAATGTCCGGACGACGTTTGAGCAGTGCGGCACCGTCACCGACCGGCACCAGTTGAGCGATTTTCGGCAGCTCGGCGCAGGTCGCGGTGCCTGCTGGCAATTGATCGACCGGTTTCGCCAGCAGCATCGACAGTCGGAACAACCCGGCCTGACGCGCTGCTTCATAACGCGGCATGTCGGCGCGCAGGGATTTGAATTGGGTTTGCGAACGAGTGACCTGGGTTTCGTCGCCACGGCCGGCGTCGCGCAGACGCTGGATCAGCGTGGTGCCTTGCGATTGCAGGTCGAGGGAATGCTGAGCGATTTCGCGTTCTTCGTTGGCCGCGCAGACTTGCGTGTAAGCGCGAACCACGTCTGCGACCAAGGTGATGCGTGCGGTGTCAGCGGCGGCTTGAGTGGCATCGGCGTTGGCCTTGGCGCCTTCGATGCCGCGCTGCAAGGTGCCCCACAGATCGAATTGGTAAGAAGCGCTGATGCCGATGTCACCGATATTGGCCACCGGGACTTTTTCCGGCAGCAAAAACGCCTGTCCGGATTCCTGCAAACGCTCAGCGCCCATTTTCACGCCAGCGCTCCAGCCACCGGCCGCTTCGGCTTCATCGACCTGAGCGCGGGCGCGTTGCAAATTAGCCGCCGCAACACGCAGATCGGTGTTGGACGCCATCGCTTGCTGCACCAGTTGATCGAGGCGCGGGTCTTTATACAGTCGCCACCAATCCGCCGGCACCGGCGCCGAGACCACAGGCTTACCGTCGACAGCCAGTTCGCCCTGAAAATCCTTGCGCTGAACCGCCGAATTCTCAGGCACGTGATAGTCCGGCCCGACCATCTGACACGCCGACAGCATCACGCCCAACCCGGCGATCATCAGGGCCCTGCTCATTGCGCGGGCTCCTGCTTTTTATCGTCGACCTTCGAGTCTTCGATGATCGATACCGTGGCAGTGCGCCCGGCGATCATGCGGAAATCTTCCGGCACGTCATCAAAGGCAATCCGCACTGGAATCCGCTGCGCCAGCCGCACCCAGCTGAACGCCGGGTTGACGTTGGGCAACAGGTTGCTGCCGCTGGTGCGGTCGCGGTCTTCGATGCCGGCGACGATGCTTTCGACATGCCCGCGCAGTTTGGCGCGGTCGCCGATCACACGGATATCCACCGACTGACCGACATGAATGCCGTCGAGTTTGGTCTCTTCGAAATAGCCGTCGATGTGGAACGAATTGCTGTCGACCACCGACAACACCGGACGCCCGGCGGTGACGAATTCCTGCGGACGCGGCGCGCGGTCGTTGACGTAGCCGTCGACCGGACTGCGAATCACCGAGCGATCAAGATTGAGCTGGGCGCTGTCCACCGCAACCGTGGCTTCGGCCAGTGCCGATTGCGCACGGGCCACACGCGACTGGCTTTCTTCCAGTTGCTCGGCCGGCACCAGGTTACCGAGGCCACGGTTACGTTTGGCTTCGCGCTGGGCCTGAGCGAGGGTTTCCTCGCGATCAGCCACAGCCGCTTTGGCCTGACGCAGGGCCAGTTTGAAGCGATCCTGGTCGATGCTGAACAGCACCTGGCCGCGCTTGATCAACTGGTTGTCTTTCACTTCAACCTGCTGGATCAACCCGGACACGTCCGGGGCGATCTGAATGATGTCGGCGCGAATGTGGCCGTCACGGGTCCACGGCGCGAACATGTAATACATCACCATGCGCCAGACGAGGACAACGGCAAAAGTCACGATCAGCAGGGTCAGTACCACGCGACCGATGGTCAAAAACGGTTTTTTCATGTCATCAGGTATCGACTGAGTGAGTCCACGCCGTACAGAAGTACCGCGTAGAGCGCCACGTTGAACAATGCCCGGTGCCAGACCAGACGGTAAAAGTGCACGCGCGTAAGCACGGCATGCACCAACAAAAACAGCACATAAGTGATGCCCATCAACACCAGCAAGGTCGGCAGGAAAATGCCGCTGATGTCCAGATCACCGATCATAGGGGCGCTCCATCGGGCAGCGGTTCTTCGGGCTCGGCGCTGGAAACGAATTCGACGCCGGGCAGCAACGCCAGACGCAAACCGCTCAAGGCGTGCAACAGGTTTAGCCGGGTTTCATCATCGCCGTGACCATTGAGTGCGCGGCGGGTGCGATCCAGAGTCATCAGCAACGGCGCAGGCGCCGGCAAGCGTTCGCCGGCCTTGAGGCAAGCGCGGAAATACTCACCGACTTCACTGACCACTTGCTGCAACAAAGCGTTCGGTGCGCCGGTGACCCGTGGCGTGTAGGCGAGCAAATCGAGCAGGTTCAGACCGACGCGCACTTCGCGCATGGCGATGCCGGTGTCCTGCCCGGTGAGGGCCAGACGCGGCAGGTGCTGCATCAGCCGATCGAGCAACTGCACACCCAGTTTGCGGTGCTCGGCGAGGTTGGCCGGCTCGGTCATGTGCACGATGTCTTTCCAACTGAAACGGGTCAGGCGTTTCGCTGCCAATTCGGCACCAAACGGCCGCGCCACCAGCGTCCAGATAAACGCGAACAGCAGACCGATCGGACCCGCCAGGTTGGAGTTCACGAAAGCGAAAAAGTCCGCATCGTAAGCGCCCTGAATACTGATGAACGACGAGGTGTTGACCAGCGTCAGCAGCATGCCGAGGTAGAAGCGCGGCTGCACCGTCAACGTGCCGACGCAGATAAACGGGATGGAAAACGCCAGCACCAGCATCGGGAAGTCGTGCAGGTTGGGCAGAATCAAAAACAGATAAAGGCTGGCGAACAGTACCGACATGCCAGTCCAGAAAAAGAACCGGTAAATCTGCGGCGCCGGGTCGTCCATCGAGGCGAAGAAACTGCACGCCACCGCCGCCAGAATCACCGCGCTGCCGCCGTCCGGCCAGCCGAGCAGAATCCACAGCACCGAGGCGGTGATGATCGCCAGAATGGTCGAAGCCACCGAGTAGAGCATCAGCCCACGGTCGATAAACGGTGTCAGCCGACCCAATCGCCAATGGCGGTAAACCGCGCGCCAGTTGTCTTGGCGCTCGCAGACAATCGCGTCCTGCAGGCTGCGGCAGTCCTGCCACAAATCGATGAATTCACCGAGCCGGTAGATCGAGTTGGAGAACAACAGTTGCCGGCGATCTTCCAGTGCTTCGGCACTCGGTTGCAGGGCTTCGAGCTGATCTTTCAGCGCTTGCCAGCGGTCGAGATCGGCGTCTTCATGACCGAGCCATTCGCGGGTCGCGACGAGCAGCGGTTCGAATTTTTCCACCAGCTCAGGCGTGCGCCGTTCGAGGGCGTAGAGCGAATCTTCCAGCGCATCGATCACCGGTAATAGATGAATCATCCGCCCGCGCAATTCTTTGGTGTTGCGCACGGTTTGCGGTCGCGAGCCTTCGTGGGGCAACTGGCCGATCATCAATTCGAGGCTGTTGAAGTTGGCGACCATGGCCATGCGCAGCGCGGTGACTTCTTCGGGCTGCACGTCGCGACTGAGGAATTTCAGGCTGTAGGTGGTTGCGTCGGCGAACCACTTGCTCACGGCGTCGTTGAACACCGGCGCCAAGCGTCGCGGCCAGAACATTGCGCCGACCACGGCGGCGACAGCGATGCCGAGGAAAATCTCTTCCGTGCGTGCTTCGGCCACGTCCCACACCGCCAGCGGGTTATCCACCACCGGCAAGGCAATCAGCGGCAAGGTGTAACCGGCGAGCATCAATGCGTAGCTGTTGGCGGTGCGCAAATGCAGGGACATGAACAACAGAATCCCCGTCCACAGCGCGATGACCACCACCAATACATACGGGCTCTGCACGAACATCGGCACGAAAAATACCGCCGCTGCCGCACCGAGAAAGGTGCCAATCGCACGGTATAACGCTTTCGAGCTGGTCGGCCCGAGGAACGGGCTGGAGACAATGTACACCGTCGCCATCGCCCAATACGGACGTGGCATTTGCATAAGCAAGGCGATGTACAGCGCGATCATCGACGCTGCAAAAGTCCGCACCCCGTAGAACCAGTCCCGGGCCGGCGGAATGCCGGAGAAAAAACCGTTCAAGAATTAACCACCAATGGCGGGTTGGCCGCCTCAAAAGCTCTGAGTACCCGAAGCGTAGCTTCCAGATCGCTCTGGTCGATGCCCTCAAGCACTTCATGACGCAGACGCACCAGTTCGATCTCCACCGCTTGCACCAGTTCACGACCGGAGTCGGTCAGGCTCAAGCACTTGGCGCGGCGATCGTGGGCATCTTCGGTACGGCAGACGTAACCCGAATGACACAACTGATCGAGCAGACGCACCAGCGACGGACTTTCCATCCCGGCCGCTTGCGCCACCTGCACCTGCCGCACGCCCTCGCCCAAACGCCCGATCATCAAGAGCGGCACGGCGCAGGCTTCGGAGATTCCATAGTTGACCAGCGTGGTCTGGCAGATCTTCCGCCAATGCCTGGCGGCCACCACCATGGCACTGCTGATGTTCATCTGGAGAGCGTCGAGGGAATCGGACACGGGGAATGCACACTGTTAGTTTGCTAACTATCAATATCGCATTGGAGGGGAATTTCAGTCAAGTTTTGAAACAAATTGCCTATTCGGGCGGAGAAAATCTCTCCGAAAAAAATCACTCAGCGTTTTTTAGCATTCTCATAAACGCTACTGCGTTCCCGTTTGCCGACCGCAACAACGGAAACGACCACGCGCTCGTCGATCACTTGATAAACCAAGCGATAGCCGCAAGCCTTCAATTTGATTTTGTAACAGTCCGGCATCCCATGCAGCGCATCGGCAGGGACTCTAGGCAGATTCAAGCGTTCGCCCAGCTTCTTTTTGAATTGCTCTCGTAGTGTATGACCCAACTTGTTCCATTCTTTGTGAGCAGATGGCAGGAATTCGAGCTTATAAGTCATCCAGGCTTACCGAAATAGGCGTCTCGTGGCTGCGGGCGCGAACAATTTCAGCAAGCTCCAGATCGTCAAGCCGCTCCATCATTGCTTCGTATACATCCGCTGGAACCATGTAGCCCATAACGCGATTGTGGTTGAGAACCGCCACAGCTCCACCATGCGCGCCGTTCAGCACGGCAGAAGGGTTTTTCTTTAACTCGGAAACACTGACAGCCATATCGGCGAGAACACTTTGCATAATAAAAGACCTCAATTGAGGTCGTGATTTTGGTCTATTTTTTTAACTGCAACAACCATGGCTTTGTGTTGAATGACCAGAGGTCACCGGTACTAGCCCTGGCGCCCCTTGCGCAACATCACATTCAACTGATCCACCACCTCCGCCCAATCGGCATCATCCAGAATCTCATCGCGTAAAAACTGCGACTGGCTCTCCGTCCAGAAGAACGCATCGGCCAAGTGCAGCTCGGGTTTAAGCGGGGAATGGGTGGCGATGAATTGGTCGATGCTGACCGGGTCGTTGTCCAGGCCGAGTTGTTTGAAGAGAGATGGGAGGCTGTGATTTGGGTTTTCCATTGCAGTGATCCTTGGGAATTAGCGGTGAATGGAAGATCATTCGCGAGCAAGCCCGCTCCCACATGAGTACGAGGTGATCACAGATTTTGTGCCCACCTGAGAACCCCTGTGGGAGCGGGCTTGCTCGCGAAGGCGTCAATGAAAACGCCACAAAATCCTAATGACTCAACTCCCGCACCTCAGCATGCGGCACCATCTTCAGAAACTCCGGCATGCTCATGTGCAGCAGATAATTGTGGTTGCCCGCCTCCAGATAAATATCTTTCTGCCGCGTCAGCAACGGGTCGATGACCATGTCCAGCCCGTAGGAATCACCCAATGGCGGCACCGCGCCGCGTTCGCAGTCGTCAAAAATATGCGCCAGATTGCTTTCGCGGGTCAGTTGCCATTCGCCGCTGTTGCGCACTTTGCTCAAGTCCAGATAACGGCTGGCCGGCAGCACGGCCATTAGGTAATGCCCGTGGTGGTCGTCGAGGATGATCGATTTGGCCACTCGTTCCGCTGGCACGCCGGCGACGCGCGCGGTTTCCAGGCTGCTCGATGAATGTCGATGAGCAACGACGTCATATTCGCAATGCGCCCGGGTCAGGCTGCTTTGCACCTTTTTTGCCATTCGCATGATGCACCTCGGTGTCGCGCGGAAGGTGGTTGCTGTGTTTTGAGTCTAGTTCGACGGGCCGCTGACGAAGGGAAATCCGCTCACCGGACACATCCGCACATTGATCAAAATTCATCCAGAGCAACCCTCAACTAGACTGAAAGAAACCGCCACTGACGCTCATGGAGAGTCACGTGAACAGCCGATGTTGTGCCTTCGCCTTGCTCCTGCTGACAAGCGCATCCGCCTTCGCCGCCGACACCTCATTGCCAGCGATGAGCCCGGTCGGTCTGTGGCTGATCACGCTGGGCATCGTGTTTCTGATCGCCGAAGCCGCGCTGCCCAACTACGGGGTGATCGGTCTGGGCGGGATCATCATGTTCGTCATCGGCGCGCTGATTCTGAGCAATGCCGAACTGCCGGTGCCGATGATGATCGGCCTCGGTTTGATCAGCGCTGTGCTGTTGATCGCTTTGCTGATTCGCGCGCTGAAAACCCGCCCACGCCACGCCGTCAGTGGCGATGCCGGACTGCTCGGCAGCGTCACCGCGATCACCACCGTACAACCGGGAGACGCGCATAACGGCTGGATTCAACTGCAAGGCGAACGCTGGCAAGTGCTCTGCGCCACACCGCTGCAAACCGGGCAATCGGTGCGCGTAGTGGCTCGCAAGGGATTGATGCTGGAAGTGGCCGCGACTGACGCGGCGCCGCTCGGAGAGTGATCATGGGTCTGCAAATCGGTTTTGTTGCGCTGCTGTTGTTGGTCATCGCCCTCGCCGGCTCGACGTTCCGCATCCTGCGCGAATACGAGCGCGGTGTGGTGTTCCAGCTCGGACGTTTCTGGCAGGTCAAAGGCCCGGGCCTGATCCTGCTGATTCCGGTGGTGCAGCAAATGGTTCGGGTCGATCTACGCACCGTCGTCCTCGATGTACCGCCGCAGGACGTGATCACTCGCGACAACGTGTCGGTGAAGGTCAACGCGGTGTTGTATTTCCGCGTGCTCGATCCGCAGAAGGCGATTATTCAGGTCGAGGATTATCTGTCGGCCACCAGCCAGTTGGCGCAGACCACTTTGCGCGCGGTGCTCGGTAAACATGAACTGGATGAATTGCTGGCCGAACGTGAGCAGTTGAACATCGACATCCAGCAAGTGCTCGACGCGCAAACCGATGCCTGGGGTATCAAGGTCGCCAACGTCGAAATCAAGCATGTCGACCTTAATGAATCGATGGTGCGCGCCATCGCCAAACAGGCCGAAGCCGAGCGGGAACGGCGGGCCAAGGTGATCCACGCTGAAGGTGAGTTGCAGGCGTCGGAAAAACTGATGCAGGCTGCGGAAATGCTTGGCCGTCAGCCTGGGGCGATGCAGTTGCGGTATATGCAGACGCTGAGCTCCATTGCCGGCGACAAGAGTTCGACGATTGTTTTTCCGTTGCCGATTGAGTTGCTCAAGGGGATGGCGGATTTGTCGGGGAAATCTTGAGGAGCGAAAGATCGCAGCCTGCGGCAGCTCCTACAGGATTAGTCTGCGCGGGGTTTGGGGGTGAGCAGGCGCGCTTTTATGCCTCCAGCGTGGATTTCAGCGCTGGGCTGCCAAGGCGTCGGCAGCGGTGAAAATTCTTCCGGGCCATCGAAGGTTCCGACCAGCCAGACTCGGCCACCGCTTGGCAGTTCGGCCAGGCTGTCCAGATATACATCCCGATTGACCAGCGTGCCAAAGCCGTATTCGTTCGGCCGCGTCGTCTGCCCATCTGCTGTCGGTGGCGTGTAGAGGCGGATCTGCGCGCCGGTGCGATCGTAATAAACGTAACTCAGGTACCAGAGCATGTCGCTGGTGATGATCCGGTCACCCGGCAGGAAATGTTGATTGACGTAATTTACGACGCGATCGAGCTGATCATTGCTGTCGACATTGGCGTTGTTACTGAGACCGACCAGCTCCACACCGATCAATGAAACCAGCACCGCCAGTGCAAACAACCGTGCGCGACTGTACAAGCGGTCAACGGCCATTGCCGCCAGCATCGGCAAACCGAGGGCGTACGCCGTCAGGTAGCGCTCGATGAACACCGGGGTGATGAGCGACACCGCGAACACCAGCATTAGCGGCAGTCCGGTGTACAACGCCAGGAGAATACTTCCGCGCGACACACTGCGGTCGCGCATCACCGCGACAACCGCCAGTGCCAACAACGCCATCGGCAGCGCGACGAAAACCAATATCGGCAGGCTCTCGCCATCGTCCTGAATCAGCCACGACCAGATCATCGACGGCAGAGAACTCAAGGTCACCGCCGGCTCCCAGCCCACATCGCCGCCCGCCTTGAGTTGTTCCATGTGCTGCATCAAGTCGAGCAGATTGGGCAGCCAAGGCAGGTACAACGCGACGATCGCCAGATTCGCCAGCCACCAGTTCCAGCGCTGAATATGCCGGAACCGGTAACCGCGCTGGACGCGAATCACGATCAGGTAAAGCCAGTGACACAACGCCGCGAGCACGGCGAAGTAATGGGTGTACAACGCGGCGCTCATCAACAGCGTATAAACCACCAGATAGCGGTGCCGTTGCGGGCGTCGGATCCAGTACACCAGCGCCACACTCGCGGCGATCAGCAACAGGCCAAGCAGCGCATACATGCGCACTTCCTGGCTGTAGCGCACCGCTGTCGGCAGCAGCGCCAACAGCAAACCGGCGACGAAAGCGGCGCGGCGAGTGGCCAGACGATCAACCAGCCAGATGCCCATCCCGACCGCGGCGATGCCCGCCAGTGCACTCAGACAGCGGATCGCGAAAATGCCGTCACCGAACAGTTCGATCCAGCCATGCAGCAGCATGAAGTAAAGCGGCGGATGCACATCGAAGGCTGCGTGCTTCCAGATTTCGCTCAGCGAATAGCGCGCCAGTAGCAGGCTGGAACCTTCATCGCCCCAGATCGCCGCCGCCGTCAGATCATAAAATCGCACGAACGCGGCCAGCGCCAGCAGGGGCCACAGCCAGTGTTCTTTGACCCAGCGCACCAGCCACCGCGTGCCGAACCAGGAGCCGGGTGCGGCAAAGGGGTCTTGGGTGTCGCCGACCGGCGTGACTCTGTTAGCCGCCATTGCTTCCTCATGCCACGCCACGGCGCCACGAAAGTATGGCGTCGAAACCTGCCACTCACTTTAGGTCAGCCACAGCGCAACCGTCGATGAAGGTTTAGCGTTTCACGACACCCGGCGATGCGGCGGCCACTTCCCCCGCCGGATACACCGACTCCCAGCCCCCACCCAGCGCTTTGTACAACCCGACCATCGCCAACGAAACGCCGGTCGAGCTTTCCACCCACTGTTCCTGCGTCGCCAACAAAGCACCCTGCACCGTCAGGACGTTGACGAAATCGACCACGCCTTCGACGTATTGCTGTTGCGCAGTGCGCAGGGCGATCTGGTTCTGGCGTACGGCTTCGGCGAGGCTGTCGCGGCGGCGTTGGCTGGCGTTGTAAGCAGTCAGTTGATCGTCGATTTCGTGCCAGGCACGCAACACAGTCTGCTGATAAGCGACGGCGGCTTCCTGCTGTTGGGCTTCGCGCAATTGCAGCACACCGCGCAGACGACCGCCGTCGAACAGCGGCAAGCTGAATTGCGGGCCGATGCCGAACGCGCGCGAGCCCCACGATCCGAAATCACTGAGCTGCATGGCTTGCGAGCTGAGGTTGCCGGACAAGGTGATGCGCGGATAGAAATCGCCTTTGGCGACGCCGATATTGGCGGTAGCGGCGTGCAGGCGCGACTCGGCCTGACGGATATCCGGACGCCGTTCGGCCAGTTGCGACGGCAGGCCGATGGCGACTTGCAGCGGCGACTGCGGCACGGCAGCATCTGTGGATAACTCTTTGGCCAAGGCTTGCGGTGGTTCACCCATCAACAGGCTGATCGCGTTGATCAGTTGCGATTGGCGTTGCTCCAGCGCCGGTAAGCGCGATTCGATGGCAGCCACTTGCGCGGCGGCTTCGGCGACGTCCAGATCAGTCGCGACGCCGTCGGCCAGACGCAGCTGCGAGAGGTTCAGGCTGTGTCGGGCGACGTCGAGGTTTTGCTCGGTGACGGCGCGGGTGTTTTGTATGCCGCGCAACTGAATGTAGTTTTGCGCGGTATCGGCGAGCACGGCCAGCAGCACGCCGCGACGGTCGTTTTCGGCGACTTCGAGATTGGCGTCAGCGGCTTCGGTTTCGCGGCGCACGCGCCCCCAGAAATCCAGCTCCCACGAGGCGGAGAAACCGGCGTCCCAGAGGTTGAAGGCGGAATCACCGTCGAGTCCGGATGGATCGCTGAGGCCTTTGCCGCTGTTGCGTTCGCGGCCGTAACTGCCGGTGGCGGCGGTGTTCGGGTAGCGGTCGGCGCTGATGACCTGGCGTGAAGCACGGCTTTGTTGCAGGCGGCTGCTGGCCAGTTGCAGGTCGAGGTTGCTCTTCACCGCACGTTGGGTCAGCGTGGAAAGTTGCGGGTCGTGGAAGACTTCCCACCAGCGTTCGTTGAGGGGTTCGCTGACGGCTTGGCTCGGGGCTGATTTGGCGGGTTTGGCCCAGTCGCTGATTTGTGTGGCTTGGGGTTTTTGGAAGTCTGAGCCGACGGTGCAGGCGGTGAGACTTGCCATGAGCAAGGCACTTAACGTGAGTTGCTGCCACTGGCCTCTTCGCGAGCAGGCTCGCTCCCACATTTTGGAATGCGTTCCCCCTGTGGGAGCGAGCCTGCTCGCGAAGGCGTCGGTGCGGTCAACACTGTTCATCGCTGAGTTACCTCACGCACAGACTTCGCCGAACTCGCGGTATCAATCCGCGCCTCCACCGACATGCCCACCCGCAACCGCTCAGCCAACGGCTGACCCGGTTCGAGCATGATCTTCACCGGAATCCGCTGCACGACCTTGGTGAAGTTACCCGTGGCGTTGTCCGGCTTCACCGCTGCAAACGTCACACCCGTGGCCGGCGCAATGCTTTCGACGCGACCGCTCAAGGCTTCACCGCCCAGGCTGTCGACACGCACCTGCACGGCTTGCCCCGGCTGCACATCCGTCAACTGAGTCTCCTGAAAATTCGCAACCACATACGCCTGCTGCAACGGCACCACCGCCAGCAATTTGCTGCCCGGCGTTACATAGGCGCCGACGCGCACCGCGCGCTCGCCGATCATGCCGTCCTGCGGCGCGGTGATACGTGTATAGGAAAGCTCGAAACTGGCGATTTCCAACGCCGCTTGTGCGTGTTTCAGACTGCCTTCGGCGGCATCACGTTGGGCGGTCAGAATGTCGACTTGCTTGCGTTCCGCTGCCAGTTTCGCGGTGGCGGTGTCGAGGTGCGCCGTCGCTTGATCGATGCGCGTGCGCGCCTGTTGCGCGTTCTGCACAGTGCCGGCACCGACGCCGGCCAGGTGGTTGTAGCGATTTAATTCCTGCTGGGCAAAGGCCATTTCTGCTTTGGCCGACACCACCGACGCCTGCGCCTGAGCGATCACCGAGGTCTGCCGTTCCAGCGTCGCTTTGGCGTTCTGCAACTGCGCCCGCGCCACCAGCGTTTGCGCGTCCGCCGCTTCCGCAGACGCACGCAAATCGCGATCATCAATCAGCGCCAGCAACTGCCCGGCCTTGACGCGCTGGTTGTCTTCGACCAGCACTTCTTTGATAAACCCGGCCACACGCGGCACCACCAGGGTGTAGTCGGCGGAGACGAACGCATCGTTGGTATTTTGCTGGGTGCGTTTACCAAACAGGCCCGGCATCGCCAGATACACCAACACGCCAACGGCCAGCGCGGCGGCCACGGCCACGGCGAGTTTTTGCTTTGCTTGAGTCGTCATAAAAACCTTCATTGTTCAGTGCAGCAATCAGGTCGGCGCGCGCGGTGGAAAGATCCGCGTCGGCAGCCAGAAAATCAGCAGGATCAGCATCACCGCGACGCCAGCCATGCACACATAGAGATCGGAAGAAGTCAGCACCACGGCCTGTTCGTGCAGGCGATGAGCGAGGCCCGGATCGCTGCGATCGGCCAGCGGCGAATTGCCGAGGCTGTCGATCAACATGTTCGAATGGAAATGCAGACGCGACGTGGTCAGCGCTTCGATCACCCCGGTGGCGACCACGGCCGACAGGCCTTTCACCGTGTTGAACCACGCCGAAGCGAACGGCCCTTCCAGCGGCGAAATGCTCCCGGTCGAGAGCATCAACAACGGCAACACCGCCATCGGCTGACCGAAAATCTGCAGCCATTGCAGGACATAAAAGTCGTCACGAATCCACGCCGACGTCAGTTGCGAACCACCGAGGCACGACAGCGCCAACATGCTCAAACCGATCCCGAGCACCCAGCGACAATCGACCCAACGCAGATTGCACAGCGCCGCCACCAGCGGCAGTGCGATCAACTGCGGCAACGCAGCGAGCAGCATGATCGGCGCGGTCTGCACCGGGCGATAACCCTGCACCTGTACCAGATAACTCGACGGAATCAACACCACCGCCAGCAAAATCACCAACACACCGGCCAGGGTCATTAGGGCGAATGACAGGTTGCGAATACCGAGCATCTGCAATTTGAAAAACGGAATCGGCTGCGACCATTCATTGATCAAAAACGCTACCAGCAGCAGCGAACCAGCGCCGAGCAAGCCGCAGATCAGGCTCGATTCGAACCAGTCCAGTCGATTTCCCTGCAGCAAACCGATCACCAACATGCAGATCGCCGGGAAGCCCAGCAGCAGGCCTTTCCAATTGAATGTCTTGAGGCGCTCCAGCCGCAGCGGATCCTGCGGAATGCCGTAAGCCACCATCGCCATGGCGATCAGGCACGGCACGATGATTTGCCAGAACGTCCATTGCCAGCCGACGTATTCCGTCCACAACCCGGCGAGCGGCGTACCGAGGCCGGGGCCGAAAGTCGCGGTCAGCGCGTAACCGGCCAGACCGTAGAGTTTGATATTTGCCGGCAAGAAGCGCAGGGCCACGGTCATCAGCATCGGCGGCAGCGCGCCGCCGGCCAGGCCTTGCAGGATGCGCATCAACAGCAGACTTTCGTAATTCGGCGCGAACGGGCACAGCACGCCGAGCACGGTGAACAGGCCGATCGCGCAGAGGGTGAAACGGCGCAGCGAGAAGGTCACCGAGCACCACGGCGCAAACGCCATGGCCGCGACCGAGGTGGCGGTGTAACTGGCGACCAGCCAGGTGCCTTCGTCGTAACCGATGTGCAGCGCGCCACGGATGTCGGCGAGGGCCACTTTGGTGACCATCTCGTTGAGGCCCGACACCAGCACCGCCAGCAGCACGCCGACCAGACCGGTGATGATCCGCGCCCCGAACACCGGAGGCGCGGCCGCCGTCGCCGGGCTGGCCGCAGCGAGGGGCGCCGAGACCGTCAGGGATGTCATGAATGAAAACTCCGGGGGTGGGAAATACCGGAGCATTTTAGTGGGGCTTATCGCTGACGAAAATTGACTTATTGGCAGGTTATAAGTGCATTTCGTGCAGCAATGCAGAACCCTTGTGGGAGCGGGCTTGCTCGCGAAAGCGGTGGGTCATTCGGCAATGATGTTGACTGAATTGACGCTTTCGCGAGCAAGCCCGCTCCCACAGGGAGTTTTGTGTTGGCTGGGGATTAAGGTTGCGCGGCCAGCCAGGTTTCGTCGCAGCAGGTTTTCAGGGTTTCACGCAGCCAGCGGTGCGCCGGATCCTTGTCAAAACGCGGGTGCCAGGCTTGTGTCAGCATCAGTGTTGGCAACGGAATCGGCAGGTCGAACGAGCGCAGCTTCAAACCCAATCGCCGCACGCTGAGCAGCGCTTCCTTGGGCACCGGCAGAATCAGATCGGAATCCGGCAAGGCAAACATCGCCGCATGGAAACTCGGCGCAATCACCGCCACCCGCCGCTCAAGCCCCAACGCGTTCAACGCCGTATCAATCGGGCCCCGAGCGATACCCCGGCGCGACATGCTGATATGGGAAAACCCGGCGTAGCGTTCAGCGGTTATCTCACCGTCAAGCAGCGGATGATCTTCACGAACCAGCCCAACGAAATGCGTGGAAAACAGATTCTGCACTTTCACTTCAGGGCTGACCGGCCGGGTGTTGCTGACGCTGAGGTCGATCCGTCCTTCGCGCAACGCTTCATCATCGCCATCGCCCTCGGGGACAAAACGCAGCTCGCAGTGCGGTGCTTGTTGGTCGAGGGTGTCGAACAGCTTGCCGCCGTAGACGCCGATGAAAAAGTCATTGGCGCGAATGCTGAAGCGCCGGCGCAGCGTGCCCAATTCCACCGTGTCAGCGGAGCGGAACAGCAGCGCGGCTTGTTCGACGACGTCGCGCACCTGCTCACGTAATTCCAATGCTTTGGGGGTTGGCACCAGGCCACGGCCGGCGCGCACGAGGATCGGATCGCCGATGGCTTCGCGGATACGCGTGAGGGTGCGGCTCATCGCGGCGGGGCTGAGGTTCATCCGCCGCGCGGCGCCGACCACACTGCCCTCGTCGAGCAAAGCGTCGAGGGCGACCAGAAGGTTCATGTCCGGGAGCTGCATGGCGAGCACTCGTGGCGAATCAGGATTGATCTGCGTGCAATCCTAGCAGATCAAAAGATCGCAGCCTTCGGCAGCTCCTACGGGGATCCCATTCCATGTAGGAGCTGCCGAAGGCTGCGATCTTTTCAGGTCAGCGCTGCATACCCCAGCGCTTCACGGTCACCCGCTCCAGCGTGTCAAACACCAGATTCTCCACCAGCAAGCCAATCAGAATCACCACCGCCAACCCGGCAAACACCTTGTCGGTGTACAGCTCATTTCGATTCTGAAAGATGTACCAGCCCAAGCCACCCTTGCCACTGGTCGCACCAAACACCAATTCCGCCGCGATCAACGTGCGCCAGGCAAACGCCCAGCCAATTTTCAGCCCGGCCAGAATCGACGGCAACGCCGCAGGAATGAGGATGAACAGCACCAGCCGCAATCCCTTCAAACCATAATTGCGCCCGGCCATGCGCAGCGTCTCGGACACCCCAAGAAACCCGGCATAGGTATTCAGCGCCAACGCCCACAACACCGAATGCACCAGCACAAAAATCAGGCTGTTCTGGCCCAACCCAAACCACAGCAACGCCAATGGCAGCAGGGCAATCGCCGGCAACGGGTTAAACATCGAGGTCAGTGTACTCAGCAGATCGCGCCCAAACTGGGTCGACACCGCCAGTGTCGTCAGGGCAAACGCCAGAACGATGCCGATCAGATAACCCTTGAGCAGCACCACCAAGGATATCCACACCTTGCTCAACAACTCGCCGCTGAGCAGGCCGTCGTACAGCGCATGGCTGGTCTGCAGAAAACTCGGCAGCAACAGATCGTTGTTCTGCACCCGCGCGACGATTTCCCAAAGCACCGCGAGCAATATCAGGATCAGGCTTTTGCGCAGCCAACCCTGTTGCCACAGCCGCGTGCCGAGCGACAGTTCGCGCTCGACCGGCACTTCCGTCAGCGGCTCTAAAACAATTTCGAATTCTTCACGCACAGATGATGACTGGCTCATCGGGTTGATCCTCCTGGCCGCTCAATAGGCGATGCGAATGTCGTTGAAGTCGTGCTCACGCTCGGTTTCCGGCGACTGGCCTTCGTCGAACAGCAGACGATGAATGCGCCGCGCCGATTCCTGAAACGCCACGCCACCGAGGCTGTGCAGATCGTATTGATGGCTGTGCACTTCGGCGCGCACCCGCCCCGGATGTGGCGACAGCAACAAAATGCGATTGCCCACCACCAACGCCTCTTCAATCGAGTGGGTGACGAACAACAATGTGAAACGCACCTCTTCCCAAAGCAGCAGTAATTCTTCCTGCATCTTGCGTCGGGTCAGCGCATCGAGTGCGGCGAACGGCTCGTCCATCAAGAGGATTTTCGGCTGCATCGCCAACGCCCGGGCAATCGCTACGCGCGCTTTCATGCCACCAGACAAGGTGTGCGGATAGGCATCGGCGAACGCCGCCAGGCCGACCTTCTCCAGATAATGCAGCGCGCGTTCTTCGGCCTCTTTTTTCTTCAGCGTGCGCGACGCCAGCAGCGGAAACATCACGTTCTGTTTGACGGTTTTCCACGGCGGCAGTTGATCGAATTCCTGAAACACCACAATCCGGTCCGGCCCTGGCGCGTCGACGCGCTGGCCTTGCAGACGGATCTCGCCTTCGCACGGTTGAATGAACCCGGCGACCGCTTTAAGCAAAGTGGATTTGCCGCAACCGGACGGGCCGAGCAGCACGTAGCGATCGGCCGGGTCGATTTCAAAACTGACCTGGTGCGTGGCGCGCACCACACGTTGCGGCGTGCGGTATTCGAGGCTGACATGATCGACCGCCAACAGCGCTTCGCGGTTGACGATCAGGTTGCTGGCCGCGTGGCCTTGCAAAGGGGCGTTCATCTCGATCAGCTCCCTTGCAGCGGTTTGGCGTCCTGGAAGAAATAGTCCTTCCACGATTCAGGTTTGTTTTTGATCGCGCCGACGCGGTAGAGGAATTCGGCCAGTGGATAAGTATTTTTCGGCGTCACGCTGAATTCGAACTGCGGGTTGTCGATGATTTTCAGCAACGCGGCGCGGTCGATTTTCGCTTTGGTCACGCGGATGTAGGTGTCGGCCGCCGCGCCCTTATCGTTCTGCGCAAATTGCGCCGCCTCGGTCAGTGCTTCGACGAAGGCTTTGTAGGTTTTCGGGTTTTCCTCGCGGAATTTCTCGGTGGCGAACAGCACCGTCGGCGAGTTCGGGCCGAGCACGTCATACGAGTTGAGCACGACGTGAACGTTAGGGTTTTCCAACGCCTGATCCTGGAACGGCGGGTTGGAGAAATGCCCGGTCAGCTCGGTGCCGCCGGCGATCAACGCAGCCGTGGCGTCCGGGTGCGGAACGGCGATGGTGTATTTGTCGAGGCGATTGAATTCCTTGTCGCCCCACTGCTTGGCCGCCGCGTATTGCAGGAAGCGCGACTGCACCGAAACGCCAACCGCTGGCACTGCGATGCGATCCTTCTCGGTGAAATCGGCGATGGTTTTGACCTTCGGATTGTTGCTCACCAAGTAGTAAGGGAAGTTGCCCAGCGAGGCGACGGCTTTGACGTTTTGCTTGCCGTGGGTGCGATCCCAAATGGTCAGCAGCGGCCCGACGCCGGCACCGGCAATGTCGATGGAACCGGACAACAGCGCATCGTTGACCGCAGCGCCGCCCGAGAGCTGCGTCCAGTCGACCTTGATGTCGATGCCTTCTTGCTTGCCGTATTTCTCGATCAGGCCCTGATCGCGCACCACGTTGAGCAATAAATAGACAATGCCGAACTGTTCGGCGATGCGGATTTCACCTTCGGCGTGGGCCACGGTCGGTGCGACCAGGCTGCCGGCAATGAGGCTGAAACCGAGGCCGATGGCGGCGGCCAGCGGGGCAAATGGAAGTCGTTTGGACATGATCGAATCTCCGGCAAATCAGAAAGGCGCGTCGCCCTGAATGGTCGTGCGATACAGCTTGCGGCGCAGGTGCGCGGGGCAGCCGGCGGCGAGGTGGATCAGCGAACGGTTGTCCCAGAACACCAGGTCGTGGGGCTGCCACTGATGGCGGTAGATGTTTTGCGGCAACACGCTGTGGGCGTAGAGCTCGCTCAGCAGTTGCTGGCTCTCGTCGTCCGGCAGACCAACGATGCGCGTGGTGAAACCTTCGCTGACGAACAGCGCTTTGCGGCCGTTTTCCGGGTGCGTGCGCACCACCGGGTGCACCACTTCCGCGACCTGAGCGAGTTGCTCCGGGGTCAGCGTCGGGCGCCAGTTGCCTTCGAATTTGGTTTCGCTGTAACGCGCGGTGTAGGAATGCGCGGCGCTGCGCCCTTCGACTGCTTTACGCAGCTCAGCGGGCAGGTTGTCCCAGGCTTTGTGCATGTCGGCGAACAAGGTGTCGCCGCCCTCGGAAGGCAGCTCTTGCGCATGCAGCATCGAGCCAAGGCTCGGCAGCTCTTTATAGGAAAGGTCGGAGTGCCAGAATTTGCCGGCGTCGCCGAGGCCGATGTTTTGGCCGTTTTCGACGATGTTGGAAACGATGAGAATTTCCGGGTGATTGGCCAGCAGGAACTGCTTGAGCACGTGGATCTGCAACACACCGAAGCGGCGGCTGAAGTCGATCTGCTGTTGCGGGGTGATTTGCTGATCGCGGAATACCACGACGTGGTGGTCGAGGTGCGCGCGATGGATGCGCGCAAAGTCTTGATCATTGATCGCCCGGGTGAGGTCGAGGCCAATGATCTCAGCGCCAACGGCACCGCTGAACGAGCGAATTTCGAAGGTTTGCGGCGCGGCGCTCGCGGCGCTTGGGGTAGCAGTAGCTGCGGACATCTTTCAATCTCCCACGCACGGCGCGCTCACGGGCGCGCTCGTCGATCAGACACTCACGCTGGATTGCGTGTCGGTTCAGGTCGTGCGGCGCGCCGATTAGTCGGCAGGTACGCAGGGGAGTGACTTTATAGCTATAAGAATCGGAAATTAAATACCGTTAATGAATAACGATATGGCGAATGGTGAGGAATGGACTGGGTGGTGAGTGACGGTTTTTGTCACTTGCTGACAGAGAAGTGCTGTTTCGACTGACGCCTTCGCGAGCAAGCCCGCTCCCACAGTTGATCTTCAGTGAACACAATTTCTGTGTTCAACAGAGATCCAAATGTGGGAGCGGGCTTGCTCGCGAAGGGGCCACAAGCCGCGCTGGACATCTAGCGCTCGTGTAGTGCCTCAGCCCGCGCGCGGATGATCGGTTTGAGCAGGTAGCTCAACACCGATTTCTTGCCGGTGATGATATCCACCGACGCCACCATCCCCGGAATGATCAGCAACGGCTTGTCATCCGTACCCAGATGACTGCGCTCCGTACGCACCTTGATCACGTAATACGTGGTCTTCTTGTCTTCATCGGTAATGGTGTCGGCACCGATCTGCTCAAGCTTGGCTTTCAGGCCACCATAAATGGTGTAGTCGTACGCGGTGAATTTCACCGTGGCTTCCTGGCCCGGATGCAGAAACGCGATGTCCTGCGGGCGGATTTTTGCTTCGACCAGCAAGGTGTCGTCCAGCGGCACAATCTCCACCAAATCGCTGCCCGGCTGGATCACGCCGCCGATGGTGTTGACCAGCAACTTGTTGACGATGCCCCGCACGGGCGAGGTGACCAGCGTACGACTGACGCGATCTTCCAGCGCCTTGCCGGTAGCGCTGGCCTTGTTCAGGTCGGTACGCGCTTCGTTGAGTTGGGTCAGCGCTTCACTGCGGAATTTGCCGCGCGTCTCGTCGATCTTGCGCTGCACTTCCTTGATCGCCGATTCGGCACGCGGAATCGCCAAAGTTGTAGCATCGAGCTGACCACGGGTTTCCACTTCGGCGCGCTTCAGTCGCAAGACTTCAACCGGGGACACTGCGCCCTGCGCCACCAGCGGCTCGGACATGTTGATTTCCTGACGCTGCAAGCCGAGTTGCTGACGGTATTGGCCCTGCTTGGAGCCGAATTCGCGAAGCTCTTGCTGACGCTGAATCAACTGCTCCTGCAAACCGCCGATCTCGTCGTGCAGTTGCTGGCGGCGGCTGATGTACAGCGACTCTTCGCTTTTCGCCTGACCCGGCACGGCTTTGAGCACGTCCTCGGGGAAATTCAGCGGACGGTCATCGACTTCGGCGCTCAGACGCTCAACGCGCAGCAACATCGACAGACGATCGGCCTCGGTTTCGCCGACGTTGGAGGCAAATCGCGTGTCGTCGAGACGAATCAGCGGTGCGCCGGCCTCGACAATCTGGCCTTCCTTGACGAACAGCTCGGAGACGATCCCGCCCTCAAGGTTCTGGATTTTCTGGATCTTCGACGACGGAATCGCCTTGCCGTCGCCCTTGGTCACTTCGTCGATCACGGCGAAATTGGCCCAGAGCATAAGAAAAACGAAGAAGCCGATGATCGCCCAAATGGTCAGGCGCACGACGCGCGGGGCGTCCTCGATCAGCGCCTTGTTGACCTCTGGCAGCGGCTGGCCCTGCAACGATGCCGAGCCCTTGAAGTAGCGACGGATCGAATCCTTGAAACCCGACTTAAGCAACACTGATCTGCCCCTTCTTCAACGCTTCCATCACGGCGGCTTTCGGGCCATCGGCGAGAATCTGACCACGGTCGACCACCAACAGGCGATCGACCAGCGACAACAGTGAAGCCCGGTGCGTGACCAGAATCACGGTCTTGTTTTCAATCACTGCCGCGAGGCGTTGCTTGAGGCGTTCTTCGCCGGTGTTGTCCATCGCGCTGGTGGGTTCATCCATCAGCAGAATCGGCGGATTGAGCAGCAGCGCTCGGGCCAGGGCGACGTTCTGTCGTTGGCCGCCGGAGAGGTTCTGCCCACGCTCGCCGACTTGCAGCTCATAGCCTTGCGGGTGCAGACGGGCGAATTCGTGGACGCCGGCCAGTTCGGCGGCTTGCAGCACCAGTTCGTCTTCTACATAACGCGCACCGGAAACCAGGTTGTCACGCAGGGTGCCGGCCAGCAGTTGGATGTCTTGCGGCACGTAGCCGATGTTGTAGCGCAACTCGCTGACGTCGATCTGGCGAATGTCCACACCGTCGACCAGCAAGGCGCCATCGTCCGGCTGATAGAGGCCAACCAGCAGTTTGGCCAGGGAGCTTTTGCCCGAGCCACTGCGACCGATGATGCCGATTTTTTCGCCGGGACGGATCACCAGGTTGATGTTCTTCAGCGCCGGGTTCTGTTGTTCCGGGTAGGTGAAGTTGAGCTGGCGGCACTCGATGGCGCCTTGCAAAACCTTGCGGCTCAGCGGGCGCTCTTCGAAGTTGCGCTCTTGCGGCAACTCCATCATTTGATCGACCGAGGTCATGGTCACCCGCGCCTGTTGATAGCGGGTCAGCAGACCCGACAGCGAGGCCAGCGGGCTCAGCGCGCGACCGCTGAGCATGTAGCAAGCGATCAGACCGCCCATGCTCAGGTGCCCGTCGATGATCTGGTACACGCCGAAGACGATCATGATCACCCCGGCCAGTTGCTGGATCAGCAGGGTGATGTTCATCGCCAGGCCGGAAAGCATTTTCACCCGCAGCTCAAGGCGGCTGAGGGTGCCGATGGTCTGTTCCCACTGGTATTGGCGTTCGCTTTCGGCGTTGTTGACCTTGACCGCGTCGAGACCGGCGAGGGTTTCGATCAGGCTCGACTGACGCTCGGCGCCGAGGGCCATGGTGCGTTCCATCGTGGCCACCAGCGGCTTCTGCAAGGCGTAGCCGATCAGCAAGGCAATCGGGAACGCCAGCACCGGAATCCACACCAGATGCCCGCCAAGAATGGCGATGACGATAAAGATCAGGATGGTGAACGGCAGGTCGATCAGGCTGGTCAGGGTCAGCGAGGCGAGGAAATCGCGCAGGCTCTGAAACTCATGAATGTTCTGCGCAAAGCTGCCGACTCGGGCCGGGCGATACTTCATCGACATGCCGACGATGCGCTCGAACAGCGTCGCCGAGATGATCAGGTCGGTTTTCTTGCCGGCCAGATCCAGGCACAAACTGCGCAGGCTTTTGAGGATCAGGTCGAACAGGTAAGCGCCGGTAATCCCGAGGGCCAAGACCCACAGGGTCGCTTCGGCCTGGTTCGGCACCACGCGGTCGTAGACGTTCATCACGAACAGCGGCGCAGCCATCGCAATGATGTTGATCAGGAAGCTTGCGGCAATCGCATCGGCGTACAGCCAGCGCGAACGCTTGAGGGTGTCGCGGAACCACGAGCGAGCGCGCGGAATCAGCGTGCCGTGGTTAACGTCGAATTTGTGTTGCGGCTGGGCGAAGAAAACTTTACCGGTGTAATCGTCGGCGAGCAGTTCGCGACTGACCACGGACTCGCCGCCGTCGCTTTCGCTGAGCAGCACCCGCGCTTCGTCGTCACCTTGCCAGCCCAACAGGACGGCGCTGCGGCCATCCTTGAGCAGCAACAGCGCGGGCATGGCGATCGCCGGAATTTCTTCCAGTTTGCGCTGCAACACCCGCCCTTGCAGGCCGGCGCGAGCCGCCGCGCGGGGCAGCAACTCGACACTCAAACGTTGTTTGGGCAGCGGCAGGCCGGTGGTCAGCATCGCCGCGCTGGCAGGCTTCTGATGGAGCATGCAAAGGGCGAGCAGACCGTCCAGTAACGGATCGTCGTGCAACGCGCGTGGATCATGACTGAGATGAACTCGACTGACTTCTGATTCCACGCTCGACACTCTTTAACAGTTGAAAGGGATAACTCAATTCATCCCAGGCAGCTGAACCTTGGGCTTCACGTCGTTCTGCACAACGGATGCCAACGGCGCGACCACTCCCTGGCTTCTGAGCAACTCGCCCATGGTCGCCTTGATTCGGTACTGAGTAAATAACTGAATGTTTTTGATTTCAGCCAGACGCCGCGATGCGGTGAACAGCTCGTTTTCGCTGTCGAGCAAATCGAGCAGGGTGCGTTCGCCGAGGCTGAATTGACGCTGATAAGCAGTGCGCACGGCGGTGCTGTGATCGACGTATTGCTGCGCGATCGGCACCTGCGCGTTGGCGTTGTTCAAGGCGTTCCAGGCCAGGCCCAGCTCTTCGTTCAACTGACGCAGGGCGTTGTTGCGGATGTCCAACGCCTGGTTCGACAGGTACGACTTGGATTCCAGATCAGCCTTGTTGCTGCCACCGGAATAGAGGTTGAAGCGCATGCGCAGCATGGCTTGCCACTCGTTGTTGTGACCGTTCTGGCCATCGATATCGTTGTCGGCGGTGCGGCCCAGTTCAGCGTCGAAACGCGGGTAGAAGGTCGACTTGGCGGTCTCGTACTGCTTCTCGGCAGCGGCGATATCGGACTCGGCCGAACGCAGGATCGGACTGTTTTCGACCATCTGCGTGCGCGCTTCATTGAGGTTGGCCGGCATCATCGCGATGAACGGCGCCGGGCGCTCCAGCTGATCCGGCATCTGGCCGACGGCGCTGAGGAAGTTGGTTTCCGAGTCGGCGAGGTTGGTCTGCTCGGTGATCAGGTTGTTGCGGGCCTGAGCCATACGCGCTTCGGCCTGATCAAGGTCGGCGCCGCTGCCGACGCCGCGCTGGGTGCGCAACTGGATCTGGTCGTAGATACGCTGGTGGCTCTTGAGGTTTTCTTCGGCCAGACGCACGAACTCGCGACGCGTCAGCACGTCCAGATAAACCTGGGCGACGGTCAACGCGGTGCGCTCGGAAGTGCCGAGCAGCGAGTAAGCGCGGGAGTTAACGGTGGCTTGTTGACGCCCGACTTCGCTGGAAGTGGCAAAACCGTCAAAAACCATTTGCGAGAGACGTAAACTTGACTCGCTGCGGTTCAGGGTTTCGTAGTGGTTACCGGAATCGGCGCGTGTGGTCACGCTGTCGGTGCCCTCACGGCCATAACCACCCAGCAGATCGACCTTCGGCAGGTATCCACCTTTCGCTGCTCTTAATTGATAATCCGCCGCCAAACGACTGTTGACCCCTGCCTGGATCTCCGGATGGACATCCAATGCCTGCTGCATGGCTTCTGGTAAGGATTGTGCTTGTACAAAAGAGGCGGCGAGAGCGAAGGGTACGGCGAAAAGCAGGGGCGAACGCATGGTAGGAATTTCCCAGAACTTCTTGTCTTGAATCACAGCAAAAACGGGGCGCTGCGTCGGATGATGGCAACCAGATTGACCGTATGTCGGAAAGTTCAAAACAGGAACTGGATCACACGCTGAAGGACGGGTCGCCGCGGAAATATCAATGTGACATTACTGGGGCGATTGTTTAGGATGGCACCCAGAAGGTCAATAGTTTGGCATAAAGTTAATAGCGAAAAAATCTAGCCAAATTATTGACGATTAGACGCGTCAAACTTGCTACGCAAAATTTAAAAGTACGTCCAGACTGAATCGGCGCCCATGCCATCAGGTCCATGGAAGTCAACTGAACGTGACACCCGGAGAGTCTTCAATGAGCAGTGTTGTTGCCATCGTCAAAAGCATTGTTGGTCAGGTATTCGTGGTGTCACCAGAGGGCGTGCGTCGCGTACTCGTTGAAGGCGATCGCCTGTTTGTCGGCGACCAGATCGACACTGGCCTCTCCGGCGCCGTGTCGCTTGAATTGGCAGATGGCCGCACCCTCGACCTCGGTCGCGAAACCCAGTGGAGCGCCAACGCGCCCGACTCCAGCACTGACCTGGCCGAAGCCACCGCGCAGGCAGCGCCGTCGGTAGAAGAATTGCAGCAAGCCATCGCCGCCGGTGTCGACCCGACGACCGCCCTCGACGCCACCGCTGCCGGCCCAAGCGCCGCAGGCACTGGCGGTGCCGCCGGTGGTGGCCACAGTTTCGTGATGCTCGACGCCACCGCTGGCCGCGTAGACCCGACGATTGGCTTCCCGACCGCAGGCATCAACGCTGCCGGTCAGACCACGCAAGACATCACCGGCGGGCAGACCACCGACACCACCACGAATGCCCTGCGCGATTCGACCCTGAGCGTCAGCGCCACACCGACCATCACCGAAGCCGGTGGCGTGCTGGTGTACACCGCGACCCTGACTCAGGCGCCGCTGACCGACCTGACCATCACCCTGTCCAACGGCGCGGTGATTGTGGTTCCGGCCGGTTCCACCACTGGCACCGTCAACGTGCCGCTGGCGCCGAACGACACTGTTTATAACGACTCGACCCAGATCGACGTGACCGTCACTGGCACCACCGGCGGCAACGGCATCACCGTAACCACGCCAACCGTCCCGGCCACGACCCAGGTCACCGACACCATCGACACCACCACCGTCACTTTGACGGCGGGCACGAATGTCACCGAAGGCGGCCAGATCACCTACACCGCGACCCTGACCAACCCGGCGCAAACCCCGGTGACCGTCACCCTGTCGAACGGCTCGACCATCACCATTGGCGCGGGCCAGACCACCGGCACCGTCAACGTGCCAACGCCGCCGAACGACGTCTATAACAACGGCAGCACCGTCACCACCACCATCACTGGTGCCACCGGTGGCAACTTCGAAAACCTGGTGCCGAACCCGACGCCAGCAGTGACCACCATTACCGATTCGGTCGACACCACCACGGTCACCCTGACCGCTGGTTCGACCGTCACTGAAGGCGGTCAGATCACTTACACCGCGACCCTGACCAACCCGGCGCAGACGCCGGTGACCGTCACCCTGTCGAACGGCTCGACCATTACCATCGAAGCTGGCCAGACCACTGGCGTCGTCAACGTGCCGACCCCGGCCAATGACGTCTACAACAATGGCAGCACTGTCAGCACCACGATTACCGGCACCACCGGTGGCAACTTCGAAAATCTGGTGCCGAACCCGACGCCGGCAGTGACCACCATCACTGATTCGGTCGACAACACCACCGTCACTCTGACGGCGGGGACTAATGTCACCGAAGGCGGTCAGATCACTTACACCGCGACACTGACCAACCCGGCGCAAACCCCGGTGACCGTCACCCTGTCGAACGGCTCGACCATCACCATCGAAGCCGGCCAGACCACGGGCGTCGTCAACGTGCCGACCCCGGCCAACGACGTCTACAACAATGGCAGCACGGTCAGCACCACGATTACCGGCGCTACCGGTGGCAACTTCGAAAACCTGGTGCCGAACACCACGCCTGCGACCACCACGATTACCGATTCGATCGACACCACCACGGTCACCCTGACCGCTGGCTCGACCGTCACCGAAGGCGGTCAGATCACTTACACCGCGACCCTGACCAACCCGGCGCAGACGCCGGTGACCGTCACTCTGTCGAACGGCTCGACGATCACCATCGAAGCCGGCCAGACCACTGGCGTCGTCAACGTGCCGACAGCGGCCAATGACGTCTACAACAACGGCAGCACCGTCACCACCACAATCACTGGTGCCACCGGTGGCAACTTCGAAAATCTGGTGCCGAATCCGACGCCAGCAGTAACCACCATCACCGATTCGATCGACACCACCACGGTCACCCTGACCGCTGGCTCGACCGTCACCGAAGGCGGTCAGATCACCTACACCGCGACCCTGACCAACCCGGCGCAAACCCCGGTCACCGTCACTCTGTCGAACGGCTCGACGATCACCATCGAAGCCGGCCAGACCACGGGCGTCGTCAACGTGCCGACAGCGGCCAATGACGTCTACAACAATGGCAGCACTGTCAGCACCACGATTACTGGTGCAACCGGCGGCAACTTCGAAAATCTGGTGCCGAACCCGACGCCAGCAGTAACCACCATCACTGATTCGGTCGACACCACCAACGTCAGCCTCACCGCCACCGGCACCGTCGTCGAAGGTGGCCAGATCACCTACACCGCGACCCTGACCAACGCCGCGCAAACCCCGGTGACGATCACCCTGTCGAACGGTTCGACCATCACCATTGAAGCCGGCAAAACCACCGGCAGCGTTAACGTGCCAACAGCGGCCAATGACGTCTACAACAATGGCAGCACGGTCAGCACCACGATTACCGGCGCTACCGGTGGCAACTTCGAAAATCTGGTGCCGAACACCACGCCAGCGACCACCACGATTACCGATTCGATCGACACCACCAATCTGTCGCTGTCCGCGACCGGCACCGTTGCTGAAGGCGGTTCGATCGTTTACACCGCAACCCTGACCAATCCGGCCGGCACGCCAGTCACCGTGACCCTGAGCAACGGCTCGGTGATCACCATCGACGCCGGCAAGACCACCGGCACCGTGACCGTCGCGGCACCGGCGGATGACGTTTATAAAGACGCCGGCCAAGTCGAAGTCAGCATCAATAACGTCACTGGCGGCAATTTCGAGAACCTGGTGCCGAGCACCGTTCCGGCCGTCACCGAAGTGACCGACACCGTCGACACCTCGACCGTGAAATTGACGGCTGACACCTCGGTGGCTGAAGGCGGCACCGTCACTTACACCGCAACCGTTGGCGCGCCAGTCACCGGCTCGCCGGTTGTCGTGACCTTGGCCAACGGCCAGAACATCACCATCGCGGTCGGCCAAACCACCGGCACCGTGACCACCACCGCGCCGAACGACGCGCTGGCCGGCAACGCGCCGCTGAGCAACTCGATCACCAATGTCAGCGGTGGCAATTACGAAAATCTGGTCGCCGACAAAACTCCGGTCTCCACTAACGTCACCGATGTTGCCGACACCACCAACCTGTCGCTCAGCGCTACCGGTACTGTGGCTGAAGGCGGTTCGATCGTTTACACCGCAACCCTGACCAACCCGGCCGGCACACCGGTGACCGTGACCCTGTCGAACGGCTCGGTGATCACCATCGAAGCGGGCAAAACCACCGGCACCGTGACCGTCGCTGCGCCTGCCGATGACGTCTATAAAGACGCCGGCAAAGTCGAAGTCAGCATCGACAACGCCACTGGCGGCAACTTCGAGAATCTGGTGCCAAGCACCGTTCCGGCTGTCACCGAAGTGACCGACACCCTCGACACGTCGACCGTCAAACTGACCGCTGACACCACCGTGGCTGAGGGCGGCACCGTCACTTACACCGCAACCGTTGGCGCGCCGGTCACCGGTTCGCCTGTCGTCGTGACCTTGGCCAATGGCCAAACCATCGCCATCGCGGTCGGCCAGACCACCGGCACCGTAACCGCCACTGCACCGAACGATGCGTTGACCGGCCATGCGCCGCTGACCACTTCGATCACTGAGGTTTCCGGCGGTAACTACGAAAATCTGGTGGCTGACAAAACTCCGGTCAGCACCACCGTCACCGACACCACCGACACCACCAATCTGTCCCTCAGCGCCACCGGCACTGTGGCTGAAGGCGGTTCGATCGTTTACACCGCGACCCTGACCAACGCTGCCGGCTCGCCCGTTACCGTAACCTTGTCGAACGGCGCCGTGATCACCATCGAGGCCGGTAAAACCACCGGCACCGTGACCGTTGCGGCCCCTGCCGATGACGTCTACAAAGACGCCGGCAAAGTCGAAGTGAGCATCAAGGACGCCACCGGCGGCGACTTCGAGAACCTCGTTCCGAGCACCACGCCAGCCGTCACCGACGTGACCGACACCATCGACACCTCGACCGTGAAACTGACCGCGACCGAGACCGCTGCTGAAGGCGGCACCGTCACTTACACCGCGACCGTCGGCGCGCCAGTCACCGGTTCGCCGGTCATCGTGACCCTGGCCAACGGTCAGACCATCACCATCGCCGTCGGCCAGACCACCGGCACCGCGACCGCCACCGCACCGAACGATGCGTTGACCGGTCATGCACCGCTGACCAACTCGATCACCGAGGTGAGCGGCGGCAACTACGAAAATCTGGTGGCTGACAAAACTCCGGTCAGCACCACCGTGACCGACACCACTGACACCACCAACCTGACGCTCAGCGCCACCGGTACCGTGGCTGAAGGCGGTTCGATCGTTTACACCGCGACCCTGACCAACGCTGCCGGCTCGCCCGTTACCGTGACCCTGAGCAACGGCTCGGTAATCACCATCGAAGCTGGCAAAACCACCGGCACCGTAACCGTCGCTGCGCCTGCCGATGACGTCTATAAAGACGCCGGCAAAGTCGAAGTGACCATCAAGGAAGCTACTGGCGGCGACTTCGAGAACCTGGTGCCAAGCACCGTTGCAGCCGTGACCGACGTCACTGACACCATCGACACCTCGACGGTGAAACTGACCGCCACCGAAACCGCTGCTGAAGGCGGCACCGTCACTTACACCGCGACTGTTGGTGCGCCAGTGACCGGCTCGCCTGTCGTCGTGACCCTGGCCAACGGTCAGAGCATCACTATCGCTGTCGGCCAAACCACCGGCACCGTGTCGACCACCGCACCGAACGACGTGCTGGCCGGCCACGCACCGCTGACCAACTCGATCACCAACGTCAGCGGCGGCAACTACGAAAATCTGGTCGCCGACAAAACCCCGGTCAGCACCGCCGTGACCGACACCGTCGACACCACCACCGTTTCGCTGACCGCCACCGGCAACGTCAATGAAGGCGGGCAGATCGTCTACACCGCGACCCTGACCAATCCGGCCGGCACCCCGGTGACCGTGACCCTGAGCAACGGTTCGACCATCACCATCGACGCCGGCAAGACCACCGGCACCGTGACCGTTCCTGCGCCTGCCGATGACGCCTACAAAGACGCCGGCAAAGTCGAAGTGACCATCAAGGAAACCACGGGCGGCAATTTCGAAAGCCTGGTGGCCAATCCGACGCCAGCGGTGACCAACGTCGCCGACACCATCAACACCACGCACCTGACCCTCAGCGCTGAAAGCTATGTGCTCGAAGGCACCTCGATCACCTACACCGCGACCCTGACCAACGCCGCGCAAACGCCGGTGACCGTCAACCTGAGCAACGGCCAGACCATCACCATCGAGGCTGGCAAAACCAGCGGTTCGGTGACTATCGCGGCGCCGAGCGATGACGTTTACAAAGACGTCAGCAAGCTCACCGTGACCATGACCGATGCCACCGGCGGTAACTTCGAAAAACTCGACGTCAGCAAGACCCCGGTCAGCACCACCGTCAATGACACCGTCGACAAAACCACGCTGACCCTCAGCGCCAACGACACCGTCAGCGAAGGTGGCCAGATCACCTACACCGCGACCCTGAGCAATCCGGCCGGCACCGCCATGACCGTGACCCTGGCCAACGGCGCAGTGATCAACATTGCTGCCGGTGCGACCAGCGGTTCGGTGAATTTCGCCGCGCCTGCCAACACCCCGTACATCGACGGCGGCAAAGTACAGACCGCGATTGCCAGCCACAGCGGCGGCAACTTCGAGCAGGTTGATGCCAACCGTTCGGCGGTGGTCACCACCGTCACCGACACCACCGACACCACCAATATCAGCCTGAGCGCCACCGGTTCGGTCGCCGAGGGCGGCTCGATCGTCTATACCGCAAGCCTGACCAACGCGGCCGGCACGGCGATGACCGTGACCCTGAGCAACGGCGCGGTGATCAACATCGCCAAAGGCGCGACGTCGGGCACTGCCACCGTCGCCGCACCGGGCGATGACGTCTACAAGGACGCCGGCAAAGTCGACGCGAGCATTACCAAGACCACCGGCGGCAACTTCGAGAACCTGGTAGTCGACAAGACTCCGGCCGTCACCGACGTCACCGACACCATCGACAACAGCACCGTTTCGCTGACCGCCACCGCCGCCACCGTTGAAGGCGGCGTGGTGGTTTACACCGCTTCCGTGACCGCTCCGGTCACCGGCGCGCCGGTTGTCGTGACCCTGTCCAACGGCCAGACCATCACCATTCCGGTCGGCGCCAGCAGCGGCAGCGTCAACTTCACCGCACCGAACGATGCACTGGCTGGCGGCAACACGCTGAGCGTGAAAATCGACGGCACCAGCGGCGGCAACTACGAAAATCTCGTCGCAGACAAAACCCCGGCCGTAACGTCGGTGACCGACACCGTCGACACCACCAACCTGTCGCTGAGCGCGACCGGCACCGTGGCTGAGGGCGGTTCGATCGTCTACACCGCAACCCTGACCAATCCGGCTGGCACGCCAGTCACCGTGAACTTGTCGAACGGTTCGACCATCACCATCGAAGCGGGCAAAACCACCGGTTCCGTGACCGTTGCCGCGCCTGCCGATGACGTCTACAAAGACGCCGGCAAAGTCGAAGTGACTATCAAGGACGCCACCGGCGGCAACTTTGAAAACCTGGTGCCGAGCACCACGCCAGCCGTGACCGACGTCACTGACACCATCGACACCTCGACCGTAAAACTGACGGCCGACACCACCGTGGCTGAAGGCGGCACCGTCACTTACACCGCCACTGTCGGCGCGCCGGTTACCGGTTCGCCCGTCGTGGTGAACCTGGCCAACGGCCAAAGCATCACCATCGAAGTCGGCAAAACCACCGGCACCGTGACCTTCACCGCACCGAACGATGCGCTGACCGGTCAGGCTCCGCTGACCAATTCGATCACCGGCGTGACCGGCGGCAACTACGAAAATCTGGTCGCCGACAAAACCCCGATCACCACCACCGTGACCGACACCACCGACACCACCAACCTGTCGCTCAGCGCCACCGGTTCCGTGGCCGAGGGTGGTTCGATCATCTACACCGCGACCCTGACCAACGCTGCAGGCTCGCCAGTCACCGTGACCCTGTCGAACGGCTCGGTGATCACCATCGAGGCCGGTAAAACCACCGGCACCGTGACCGTTGCAGCGCCAGCCGATGACGTCTACAAAGACGCCGGCAAAGTCGAAGTGACCATCAAGGACGCCACGGGCGGTAACTTCGAGAACCTCGTTCCGAGCACCACGCCAGCCGTGACTGACGTCACCGACACCATCGACACCTCGACCGTCAAACTGACCGCCACCGAGTCTGCTGCTGAAGGTGGCACCGTCACCTACACCGCGACCGTCGGCGCACCAGTCACCGGCTCGCCGGTTGTCGTGACCCTGGCCAACGGTCAGAACATCACCATCGAAATCGGCAAAACCACCGGCACCGTCACCACCACCGCACCGAACGACGCGCTGAACGGCCACACGCCGCTGACCAACGCGATCACCGACGTGAGTGGCGGTAACTACGAAAATCTGGTCGCCGACAAAACCCCGGTTTCGACCACCGTCACCGACACCGTCGACACCACCGATCTGACGCTGAGCGCGACCGGCACCGTCGCCGAGGGCGGTTCGATTGTTTACACCGCGACCCTGACCAACCCGGCCGGCACGCCGGTGACCGTGACCCTGTCGAACGGTTCGACCATCATCATCGAAGCGGGCAAAACCACGGGCACCGTGACCGTTGCAGCGCCAACCGATGACGTCTACAAAGACGCCGGCAAAGTCGAAGTGACCATCAAGGACGCCACCGGCGGCAACTTCGAGAACCTCGTTCCGAGCACCACGCCAGCGGTGACCGAAGTCACCGACACAATCGACACCTCGACGGTCAAACTGACCGCCACCGAGACCGCTGCTGAAGGTGGCACCGTCACCTACACCGCGACCGTCGGCGCGCCAGTCACCGGTTCGCCGGTTGTAGTCACCCTGGCCAATGGTCAGAACATCACCATCGAAGTGGGTAAAACCACCGGCACCGTGAGCACTACCGCGCCGAACGATGCGTTGACCGGTCATGCTCCGCTGACCAACTCGATCACCAACGTGTCCGGCGGCAACTACGAAAATCTCGTTGCCGACAAAACCCCGGTCAGCACCACCGTGACCGACACCACCGACACCACCAACCTGTCGCTCAGCGCCACCGGTTCTGTGGATGAAGGCGGCCAGATCACCTACACCGCAACCCTGACCAACGCTGCTGGCAGCCCGGTAACCGTGACCCTGAGCAACGGCTCGGTCATCACCATCGACGCAGGCAAAACCACGGGCACCGTGACCGTCGACGCGCCGAAAGATGACGTCTACAAAGACGCCGGCACCGTTGAAGCGACCATTAAAGGCGCAACCGGTGGCGATTTCGAAAGCCTCGTCACCAACACCGCCCCGGCCGTCACCACCGTCAATGACACCATCGACACCTCCACCGTGTCGCTGTCCGCCACCGCCAACGTCGCCGAAGGCGAAACCGTGGTCTACACCGCGACCGTGACCGCGCCAGTCACTGGCTCGCCGGTTGTCGTCAACCTGTCCAACGGCCAGACCATCACCATCGCCGTCGGTGAAACCACCGGCACGGTGAACTACGTTGCGCCGAACAGCCCATTGGCCGGCGGCAGCTCGCTGAGCGTGACCATCGATGGCGCCACTGGCGGCAACTACGAAAAACTCGCGGTCGACGGCAAGTCCGCCGACACCGCGGTTTCGGACACCAACGACACCACCAACCTCAACCTGACCGCGACCGACTCGGTGGCTGAAGGTGGTTCGATCGTTTACACCGCGACCCTGACCAACGCCGCCGGTACTCCGGTGACCGTGACCCTGTCGAACGGCGCAGTGATCACCATCGAAGCAGGCAAAACCAGCGGCACCGTGATCGTTGCGGCTCCGGCGGATGACGTTTACAAGGACGCTGGCAAAGTCGAAGCAACCATTTCGACGGCGACTGGCGGCAACTTCGAGAACCTGGTGCCGAGCACCGTTCCGGCCGTCACCAACGTCACCGACACCATCGACACCACCACCGTCAAACTGACCGCGACCGAGTCGGCGGCTGAGGGTGGCACCGTCACTTACACCGCGACCGTCGGCGCGCCAGTGACCGGTTCGCCTGTCGTCGTCACTCTGGCCAACGGCCAGAACATCACGATTGAAGTGGGTAAAACCACAGGCACCGTGACCACCACTGCGCCGAATGACGCACTGACTGGCCATGCTGCGCTGACCAATGCGATTACCGACGTTTCTGGCGGCAACTACGAAAATCTGGTGGCCGATAAGACGCCGGTTTCGACCAATGTGACTGACACTGTCGACACCACCAATCTGTCGCTGAGCGCGACCGGTTCCGTGGCTGAAGGTGGCTCGATTGTTTACACCGCGACACTGACTAACGCTGCTGGCTCGCCAGTGACCGTGACCTTGTCGAACGGCGCCGTGATCACTATCGAAGCTGGCAAAACCAGCGGTAACGTCACCGTCGCTGCACCTGCCGATGACGTCTATAAAGATGCCGGCAAAGTCGAAGCAACCATTTCGAGCGCCACTGGCGGCAACTTCGAGAATCTGGTGCCGAGCACTGTTCCAGCCGTTACCGAAGTGACTGACACCATCGACACTTCGACCGTGAAACTCAGCGCCTCCGAAACAGCGGCCGAGGGTGGCACCGTCACCTACACCGCGACTGTTGGTGCGCCAGTGACCGGCTCGCCGGTTGTGGTGAACTTGGCCAACGGCCAGAACATCACGATTGAAGTAGGTAAAACCACTGGCACCGTAACGTTCACCGCGCCAAACGACGCGCTGACCGGCCACGCGCCAATTACTAACGCGATCACTGGTGTCACTGGCGGCAACTACGAAAATCTCGTTGCTGATAAGACTCCGGTTTCGACCAACGTTACCGACACCGTCGACACCACCAATCTGTCGCTGTCCGCGACCGGTTCCGTGGCTGAAGGTGGTTCGATCGTTTACACCGCAACTCTGACCAACGCCGCTGGCTCGCCAGTCACCGTGACTCTGTCGAACGGCGCCGTGATCACCATTGAAGCGGGCAAAACTTCGGGCAATGTGACCGTCGCTGCACCTGTCGATGACGTTTACAAAGACGCCGGCAAAGTCGAAGCAACCATTTCTGCCGCAACCGGTGGTGACTTCGAAAAACTGGTACCGAGCACTGTTCCAGCTGTTACCGAAGTGACCGACACCATCGACACCTCGACTGTCAAACTCAGCGCTTCCGAAACAGCGGCCGAGGGTGGCACCGTCACCTACACCGCTACCGTGGGCGCACCAGTGACTGGTTCGCCGGTTGTCGTGACTCTGGCCAACGGCCAGAACATTACGATTGAAGTGGGTAAAACCACTGGCACCGTGACCTTCACTGCGCCGAACGATGCGTTGACCGGTCATGCGCCGATCACCAACGCAATCACTGACGTGACTGGCGGCAACTACGAAAATCTCGTTGCTGATAAAACTCCGGTTTCGACCAACGTTACCGACACCGTCGACACTACTAACCTGTCGCTGTCCGCGACTGGCTCCGTGGCTGAAGGTGGTTCGATCATCTACACCGCGACATTGACCAACGCTGCTGGCTCGCCAGTCACCGTGACCCTGTCGAACGGTGCTGTGATCACCATCGAAGCGGGCAAAACTTCCGGCACCGTGTCTGTTCCAGCGCCAGCCGATGACGTCTACAAGGACGCCGGCAAAGTTGAAGCAACCATTTCTGCCGCAACCGGTGGTGACTTCGAAAAACTGGTACCGAGCACTGTTCCAGCCATTACCGAAGTAACCGACACGATCGATACCTCGACCGTCAAACTCAGCGCTTCCGAAACAGCGGCCGAGGGTGGCACCGTCACCTACACCGCGACCGTTGGTGCGCCAGTGACCGGCTCGCCTGTCGTCGTCACACTGGCCAACGGTCAGAACATCACGATTGAAGTGGGTAAAACCACTGGCACCGTGACCTTCACCGCACCGAACGACGCGCTGACCGGTCATGCGCCGATCACCAACTCGATTACCGGCGTGACTGGCGTTAACTACGAGAACCTGGTGGCTGATAAGACGCCGGTTTCGACCAACGTCACCGATACCGTCGACACCACCAATCTGTCGCTGTCCGCGACCGGTTCCGTGGCTGAAGGTGGCTCGATTGTTTACACCGCAACCCTGACCAACGCTGCTGGCTCGCCAGTGACCGTGACTCTGTCGAATGGCGCCGTAATCACTATCGAGGCAGGCAAAACTTCGGGCAACGTGACCGTCGCTGCACCTGCCGATGACGTCTACAAAGACGCAGGAAAAGTCGAAGCGACCATTTCTGCCGCAACCGGTGGCGACTTCGAAAAACTGGTACCGAGCACTGTTCCAGCTGTTACCGAAGTGACTGACACGATCGACACCTCGACCGTGAAATTGACGGCGACCGAGACCGCTGCTGAAGGTGGTGCGGTTGTTTACACCGCCACTGTTGGCGCGCCTGTGACTGGCTCGCCGGTTGTGGTGACCTTGGCCAATGGTCAGAACATCACGATTGAAGTGGGTAAAACCACTGGCACCGTGACCTTCACTGCGCCGAATGATGCGCTGACTGGTCATGCTCCAATCACCAACGCAATTACCGGTGTGACTGGCGGCAACTACGAAAACCTCGTAGCCGACAAAACTCCGGTTTCGACCAACGTTACCGACACCGTCGACACCACCAATCTGTCGCTGTCCGCGACCGGTTCCGTGGCTGAAGGTGGCTCGATCGTTTACACCGCGACCCTGACTAACGCTGCTGGCTCGCCAGTCACCGTGACCCTGTCGAACGGTGCCGTGATCACCATCGAAGCGGGCAAAACTTCGGGCAACGTGACCGTCGCTGCACCTGCCGATGACGTCTACAAAGACGCAGGAAAAGTCGAAGCGACCATTTCTGCCGCAACCGGTGGCGACTTCGAAAAACTGGTACCGAGCACTGTTCCAGCTGTTACCGAAGTGACTGACACGATCGACACCTCGACCGTGAAATTGACGGCGACCGAGACCGCTGCTGAAGGTGGTGCGGTTGTTTACACCGCCACTGTTGGCGCGCCTGTGACTGGCTCGCCGGTTGTGGTGACCTTGGCCAATGGTCAGAACATCACGATTGAAGTGGGTAAAACCACTGGCACCGTGACCTTCACTGCGCCGAATGATGCGCTGACTGGTCATGCTCCAATCACCAACGCAATTACCGGTGTGACTGGCGGCAACTACGAAAACCTCGTAGCCGACAAAACTCCGGTTTCGACCAACGTTACCGACACCGTCGACACCACCAATCTGTCGCTGTCCGCGACCGGTTCCGTGGCTGAAGGTGGCTCGATCGTTTACACCGCGACCCTGACTAACGCTGCTGGCTCGCCAGTCACCGTGACTCTGTCGAACGGCGCTGTGATTACCATCGAAGCCGGCAAAACTTCGGGCAACGTCACCGTCGCGGCTCCTGCTGACGACGTTTACAAAGACGCCGGCAACGTCCAGGCCACCATCAAAACCGCCACCGGTGGCAGTTTCGAAAACCTGGTAACCAGCACCGCGCCAGCCGTGACCAGCGTCACCGACACCATCGACACTTCGACCGTCAAACTGACGGCCGATACTTCGGTCGCTGAAGGCGGCAACGTCACCTACACCGCGACCGTCGGCGCACCGGTTACTGGTTCGCCGGTCACCGTAAACCTGTCCAACGGCCAGAGCATCACCATCGAAGTCGGCAAAACCACCGGCACTGTGACCTTCACCGCACCGAACGATGCGCTGACTGGCCATGCTCCGCTGACCAACGCGATCACTGGCGTAACCGGCGGCAACTACGAAAATCTCGTGGCCGACAAAACTCCGGTTTCGACCAATGTGACTGACACTGTCGACACCACCAATTTGTCGCTGTCGGCGACCGGCTCTGTCGCCGAGGGTGGCTCGATTGTTTACACCGCGACATTGACCAACGCCGCTGGCTCGCCAGTGACCGTGACCCTGTCGAACGGCGCAGTCATCAACATCGAAGCGGGTAAAACCACCGGCACCGTCACCGTCGCGGCTCCAGCTGACGACGTTTACAAAGACGCCGGCAACGTCCAGGCCACCATCAAAACCGCCACCGGTGGCAATTTCGAAAACCTGGTAACCAGCACCGCGCCAGCCGTGACCAGCGTCACCGACACCATCGACACCACGACCGTGAAACTGACGGCCACCGCGACAGCGGCCGAAGGTGGCAACGTCGTCTACACCGCCACTGTTGGTGCTCCGGTAACCAATTCGCCTGTGGTCGTAACGCTGGCCAACGGTCAGACCATCACCATCGGCGTGGGTCAAACCACTGGCACCGCAACCACCACTGCGCCAAACGACGTGTTGACCGGCCATGCACCACTGACCAACTCGATCACCAACGTCAGCGGCGGCAACTTCGAGAACCTCGTCGCCGACAAGACGCCAGTCAGCACCACCGTGACCGACACCGTAGACACGACAAACCTGACGCTGAGCGCCACCAACTCGGTCGCTGAAGGTGGTTCGATCGTTTACACCGCAACCCTGACTAACGCCGCTGGCTCGCCTGTCACCGTGACGCTGTCGAACGGTGCGGTAATCACCATCGACGCCGGCAAAACCACGGGCACTACGACGGTTCCAGCGCCAGCCGATGATGTCTACAAAGACGCCGGCACCGTGCAAGCAACCATCAGCAGCGCCACCGGTGGCAGCTTCGAGAACCTGGTACCAAGCACTGCTCCAGCGATCACCAGCGTGACCGATACCATCGACACCACGACCGTGAAACTCACTGCGACTACAACCGCAGCCGAGGGTGGCAACGTCGTCTACACGGCAACCGTCGGTGCTCCGGTAACCGATTCGCCAGTCACCGTGACCCTGGCCAACGGTCAGACGATCACCATCGCTGTGGGTCAAACCACTGGCACCGCAACCACCACCGCACCAAACGACGTGTTGACCGGCCATGCACCACTGACCAACTCGATCACCAACGTAACCGGCGGCAACTACGAAAACCTCGTGGCCGACAAAACTCCGGTCAGCACCACCGTGACCGACACTGTCGATACGACGAACCTGTCACTAAGCGCTACCAACTCGGTCGCCGAAGGTGGCTCGATCGTTTACACCGCGACATTGACCAACGCCGCTGGCTCGCCAGTGACGGTGACCTTGTCGAACGGCGCTGTGATCAACATCGAAGCCGGTAAAACCACCGGCACCGTGACCGTCGCTGCTCCGGCGGACGACGTCTATAAAGACGCCGGCACCGTGCAGGCAACTATCAGCACTGCCACCGGTGGCAACTTCGAAAGCCTGGTACCAAGCACGACGCCAGCCGTGACCAGCGTCACCGATACCATCGACACCACCACTGTGAAGTTGACGGCAACGGCGACAGCGGCAGAAGGCGGCAACGTCGTCTACACCGCGACTGTCGGTGCTCCGGTTACCAATTCGCCAGTTGTAGTGACTCTGGCCAACGGTCAGACCATCACCATCGACATCGGCAAAACCACCGGCACCGTGACCTCCACCGCACCGAACGATGCGTTGACTGGCCACGCGCCGCTGACCAACTCGATCACCAACGTCAGCGGCGGTAACTACGAAAACCTCGTGGCCGACAAAACCCCGGTCAGCACCACCGTGACCGACACCATCGACACCACCAACCTGTCGCTGTCCGCGACCGGCACCGTGGCCGAAGGTGGCCAGATCACCTACACCGCTACTCTGACCAACGCCGCTGGCTCGCCAGTCACCGTGACCCTGAGCAACGGCTCGGTGATCACCGTCGACGCAGGCAAAACCACTGGCACCGTCACCGTCGCTGCACCAACTGACGACGTCTACAAAGACGCCGGCAACGTGCAGGCAACCATCAAAACCGCCACCGGTGGCAGTTTCGAAAATCTGGTGACCAGCACCGCGCCAGCCGTGACCAGCGTGACCGACACCATCGACACGACGACCGTGAAGCTAACCGCAACCGGCACCGCCGCTGAAGGTGGCACCGTCACCTACACCGCGACCGTCGGCGCGCAAGTCACCGGCTCGCCAGTGACCGTGACCCTGGCCAACGGTCAGACCATCACCATCGACATCGGCAAAACCACCGGCACCGTGACCTCCACCGCACCGAACGATGCGCTGACTGGCCATACCGCACTGACCAACTCGATCACCAACGTCAGTGGCGGCAACTACGAAAACCTCGTAGCCGACAAAACCCCGGTCAGCACCACAGTGACCGACACCATCGACACCACCAACCTGTCGCTGTCCGCGACCGGCACCGTGGCCGAAGGTGGCCAGATCACCTACACCGCAACCCTGACCAACGCCGCTGGCTCGCCAGTGACCGTAACCCTGAGCAACGGCTCGGTGATCACCATCGAAGCCGGCAAAACCACCGGCACCGTGACCGTTCCTGCACCGGCTGACGACGTCTACAAAGACGCCGGTACCGTGCAGGCAACGATCAGCAACGCCACCGGTGGCAGCTTCGAAAACCTGGTAACCAGCAACACGCCAGCCGTGACCAGCGTCACCGATACCATCGACACCACTACTGTCAGCATCACCGGCAGCAACTCGGTAACCGAAGGCCAGACCGCCAGCTACACCGTCAGCCTGAACCACCCGGCGCAAACCGACGTGACCCTGAAAATCGTCTACAGCGGCACCGCCGCTGACGGTTCGGACTTCACCGGTGTGTACACCGTGAAGATCCCGGCAGGTGCGAGCAGCGCGCAGTTCAACGTCGCCACCATCGATGACAAGATCACCGAAGGCACCGAGAACTTCGTGGTCAAGATCGATTCGGCCACGGGCGGCAACTTCGAGAACCTCGCGATCAGCGCCACCAACGGCAGCGTCAGCACCTCGATCATCGACAACGATGCGCCGCCGGTCATCGACCTGGACGCCAACAACTCCAGCGGCGCCACCGGTGCCGACTACAAGGTGACGTTCACCGAAAACACCCCGGGCGCGGGTGTGTCGATTGCCGACACCGATATCAAGATCACCGACCCGGACAGCACCATGCTCACCGGCGCGACCGTGGTACTGACTAACCGTCAGGACGGCGATGCGCTGAACCTGGGCAACAGCGTCAACGGCATCACCATCAATGCCAACAGCACCAACGGCACCGTGACCCTGACCTTGTCGGGTAACGCGACGCTGGCTGACTACATGCAGGCCATCAAGAACATCAGCTTCACCAACAACAGTGAAGACCCGAGCACCGTGCCGCGCATCATCACCGTCACCGTGACCGATGGCGGCAACTACTCCAACACCGCGACCACCACGGTCAACGTGGTGGCGGTCAACGATGCGCCGATCGCCGCACCGAGCAACGTCACCGGCACGGAAGACACGCCGCTGATCCTCGGCTGGTCGACCTTCGGTGTGACTGACGTCGACAGCCCGGCCAGCAGCCTCGGGGTGAAAATCACCCAGCTGCCGGGCGAAGGCAAACTGCAGTATCTGGACGGTTCGACGTGGAAAGACGTCGCCAACAACCAGACCTTCAGCAAGGCCGATATCGACGCGGGCAAGCTGCGCTTCATGCCGGATACCAACGAGTCGGGCGCGAACGGCAATGCTGCGGGCATTGGCGATCAGAAGGCTGACTACGCACAACTGCAATTCCAGCCAACCGACGGCCAACTGCTGGGCAGCACCGGCACGATCAAGATCGACATCACGCCAGTGGCTGATGCACCGACCCTGGGCGTGGCCGACAACAGCGTGAAGTCCACCGGACTGATCAAGGAAGTCTGGACCGGCCTGTCGGGCCTCGGCACCAACGGCAACGGCGCGGATGCGACGACGTTGAAAAACGTCATCGACGCCGCCGGCAAACCGAACTCCAGCACCAACGTGACCAACGTGCAGTCCGACGGCAGCGTGACCGCCGGTACCGCATCGAAAACCTCGGGCCTGATTTATCTGGAAGCCGGCAAGAGCTACACCTTCACCGGTATCGGTGATGACAGCCTGTTGGTGACCATTGGCGGTAAAACCGTGGCCTCGACCACGTGGGGCGTGGGCGGCAACCTCAACGGCTCGTTCACCCCGACCACCAGCGGCTATTACACCCTGGACATCTACCACCACAACCAGAGCGGCCCGGGCAGCTATGACGTCAACCTGTCGGTCAACGGCGGCACGGCGATCGACCTGAGCAGCGCTGGCGTGCCGATCTACACCGGCGTGCAGGATCTGGTGAACTCCGGCGTGACCGTTTCCGATCTGCATGGCAGCAACGGCGAAGGCTATTACGACGGCTACAAGCTCAACACCGGCGCCGAAGGCACCAGCGTCAAGTTGTCGGCCGTGACCGCGGGCCTGACCGACACCGACGGCTCGGAAACCCTGAGCGTGAAGATCAGCGGCGCACCGGTCGGCTCGGTACTCACCGACGGCGCGGGCCACAGCTTCACCGTCACCGCGACCAGCGGCGACGCCAACGTCACTGGCTGGAGCCTCGGCACCCTGACCGTGACCCCGCCGACCTACTACAACGGCCAGTTCAACCTGACCGTGACGTCGACCTCGACCGAAGCGCTGGGCGGTTCGGCCAGCACCACCGCGACCATTCCGGTCACCGTGGTGCCGGCGGTCTATAACGCCATCGTCGGCACTTCGGGCGATGACACCTTCAGCGGCACCGACGGCAACGACATCATGGTCGCTGACATCGGCGGCCTGACCGTGGTGCCGGGCACCAACTACAACATCGCGTTCATGGTCGACAGCTCGGGCAGCATGAGCGCTTCGTCGATCAGCGCGGCCAAGGACTCGCTGACGTCGGTGTTCAACACCCTCAAGCAGAGCCTCGGCGGCAACAACTCGGGCACGGTGAACATTTTCCTCGCGGACTTCGACACTCAGGTGAACAAGTCGGTGTCGGTGAACCTCAACGACCCGAACGCGCTGACGCAGCTCAAAGCCGTACTCGACTCGATGGCGTCCGGCGGCGGTACCAACTACGAGGACGTGTTCAAAACCACGGCCAACTGGTTCCAGAGCGCTGACGCCGTGGCCAACACCGGGGCGAAGAACCTCACGTACTTCATCACCGACGGCCAGCCGACCTACTACCAGAGCGGCGAGCAGACCAACCCGACGCTGTACAACAGCGTGAAGTTCGACAGCGTGGTGACGACCAGCAATTACAAGCTGGGGGACACCTTCAGCACCTACATCGACAACACGCATTACCTGAGCATCAACGCCAGCGGTTTCGCCCAGTTGCAGACTTACACCAACCGCTACGGCTGGAGCACTACAAACCTGGGCACCGTTCACGCTCAGGGCGACGGCACTTACGAGTTGTCGACGCTGGCCGGTAGCGGTAACAGCACCGACTCTTACACCACCAGCAACTCGACCAGCAGCTTCTCGTTGCTCAGCGGTCTATCGAGCGTTGAAGCCATCGGCCTCAACAGCGGTGTCAGCCTTAATGACCTGAAACCTTACGACTCGGACAAAACGCCACAAACCAACATCGATCCGAAGGATCTCGCCAACTCGATCATCGGCCACACCGAAGCGACCCTGCCGGGCAACGACACGGTCAACGGTGGCGACGGCAACGACATCCTGTTCGGCGATCTGGTGAGCTTCAACGGCATTGCCGGCGAGGGTTATCAGGCGATGCAGGCGTTCGTGGCCAAGGAAACCGGGGTCGACGTCAGCAAAGTCACCACCAGCAACGTGCACCAGTACATCACCGAGCACTATCAGGCGTTCGATGTGTCCGGCGCGCATGACGGCAACGACACGCTGTTGGGTGGCGCGGGCAATGACATCCTGTTCGGCTCGGGCGGTAACGACACGCTCGACGGCGGCAAAGGCAACGACATCCTGCTCGGTGGTACTGGCAACGACACGCTGATCGGCGGTTCGGGCAACGACATCCTTATCGGTGGTTCGGGTGCCGACACCTTCGTCTGGAAATCGGGCGACACCGGCAACGACGTGATCAAGGACTTCAAGGCCGCCGACGGTGACCGCATCGACCTGCGCGATTTGCTGCAGGGCGAAACCGGCAGCACCATCGACAACTTCCTGAAGATCACCACGGTCGATGGCACGTCGTCGCTGCAGGTCAGCTCGGCAGGCAAGTTCAACTCCGGCGATGCCGCTGCGGCAACGCCAGACGTGACGATCAAACTGGAAGGCAACAACTGGTCGAGTGCCAACATTCATAACCTGATTGCTGGTAGCGACCCGACCATCAAGGTCGACCACAACAACAGCTGATGCATGAACAAAACGGCCGCCCTGATGGGGCGGCCGTCACGTTTACGCCAATCGTCACGGTGACGATTGCGTCGCCGCACCGCATACTCGCGCGCAGTTGGCTATGCTGCTGACAGCATGACGCTGGTTCATTTCTGAGGGATGCTCAATGTTTTACGTGCAACGCGATGCGCAAGGTGTGTTGACGCGCGTGGAAGCGGCGGCTTACGCCGAAGCCACGGAAACGCTGCCGGCCGACAACCATGAAATCCAGGCGTGGTTCGCCAACGCTGCGGTGGAAAACAGCCTCAAACAGCTCAAGCAGAGCGACTTTGAAATGATTCGGGTACTCGACGACCTGATTCAAGTGCTGACCAGCAAAGGCGTGATCCGCGTCACCGACCTGCCGCCAGCGGCCCAGGCCAAACTGCTGGATCGTAACCAGGCACGTGAGGCGTTGGGCGGGTTGAGCCAGCTGATTGATGAAGATGAGAGCGGGCTGATTTAAAGCAAAAGATCGCAGCCTTCGGCAGCTCCTACATGAAATGCACTCCCCTGTAGGAGCTGCCGAAGGCTGCGATCTTTTTGTCTTTCCAGTCCCACATTTAAAATGCATTCCACTGTGGGAGCGGGCTTGCTCGCGAAAGCGTCATCACTGACGCCATCAGTTAAGGGATTACTGCCAAGGCTTCGGCTCACCCAACAACTGCCCCTGAACCCCATACAAGCCCATCTCGCGAATCACCGACAATTCCCCTTCCGTCTCGACCCGCTCGGCAATCAGCGGCAAATCAATACTGTGCGCCGCGCGCTGAATCGCCTCGATAAACAGACGCTTGTCGCTCTCCTGATCGATCGCCCGAATGTAGCTGCCATCGATCTTCAGATACGCCAACCCAAGCCGCGCCAGGTTGCCGATCATGCTGAAGCGCCCACCAAAGCGCTGCAGGCTCAGCGAAAAGCCCAACTCACGCAGACGACGGGTCAACTGCTCCAGCACAGCCTGATCCGGCAACTGTTCCTCACCGATTTCCAGGGTCAAACGCGGGCCAAGATTGGAATGCGTACGCAGAATCTCAAAGACTTTATTCAGCGCCTGCGGATCCGCCAGCGTCGCTGACGACAAGTTCAGCGCCAGCGAATCTTCATGCCCTTTCATCTGCTCCAGCACGCGCTCAAGCATCAGGCGATCCAGCCGCGCCGTCCAGCCGAAGCGCTCCAGCCATGGCAGGAAACGCCCGGCAGGAATGGTCTGGCCGTGCTCATCGAGCAATCGCGAGAGCACTTTGTAATGCAGCACCAATTGCGTGTCTTGCGCCGCCACCACCGGTTGGAAATACAGCTCGAAACGCTGCTGAGTCAGCGCCTGATCGAGCAAGCGGTGCCAGGCATGGTGATCGTCGCCAACGTCGGCGGTCAGGCTCTGATCGAGGCACGCCCAGTTCTGCTCACCCTGCCCTTCGGCTTGCGCCAACGCCTGATCGCCAAGGCTCAACACCGATTGCGGCGAATCACCGTGAGCGAACGGCGCCAGACCAATCGATGCCACGGCCTCAACATCGGTAGCGCCGGTGGCGTGCAAACTGCTCAGCGCGGCGTCAAGATTCTGCGCCAGTTGCAGCGCTTCCTCACGCACCAGGCCCGGCGCCAACACCGCGAATTCACCACCGCGAATACGCGTGACGAGGTTCTGGGTTTCCGGGTATTTGGCGCACTCGCGGGACAATTGCTCGCCCACCGCTTTCAACAATTCATCAGTACGCTGACCGCCCAGACGCTGGTTAAGCCCGGCCAGATCCTTGACCCGCAACAGCAGCAGATAACCGGAGCTGGCCTGTTCGGCATTACTCACGCGGTTGTTCAACTGCATCTCGAAATAACGCCGGTTGGCCAGCCCGGTGAGGTTGTCCTGATACGACTCGGCACGCAGTTTTTCACTGCGCTCCGCTTGCTCCTGGAACAGCGCTTTGAGTTTCTCGACCATCTGGTTCATGGCCAGTACCACGCGGCGCAATTCCGGTGTGCGCGGCAAGTCCGGCAGGCTGAGAAATTCGCGGCGGGCAATGGCGTGGGATTGCTTGACCATGTAATCCAGCGGTTTCAATTGCCGGCGCAACAGCAGCGCGCCAAGCACCGCACTCACCGCGCCACAGACCAGCAGCCAGCCAAGGCTGCCCAACGCGCTCTGCCACAGCTTGGCCACAGCGAACATCGGGTGGCTGACCACCTCGACTCGCGCCGCCTGCTCCCAACCACGGCTGACCAGCGCATCGCCACCGGCGGGCTCCAGGCCGATCAATTTGACGAACCAGTCCGGCACGTTGGTGACCGCCGGGCTGCCGCTGCGCTCAACCATGGTTTTGTCGGTCTTCACATCAACCACACGAATGCTCGCGTAATAGCCGCTGTCAAAAATCGAACTGACCAGCAACTCGACCATCGCCGGGTCGTCGATGTTCGGCGTCAGCGACAAGGCCAGCGCCGTCGCGGCGTCCTGGGCGTGCGAGCGCAACTGGTTGACGTACTGGGTACGCGAGCTTTCCAGACTGACCATGAAGCTGCCGGTGAAGGCGACCACCAGGAACAGACAGATAGCGATCAACAGCTGTTTGAACAAAGACATCTGAGCGCGTGCTCCTAGTTAGTCGTCTCGACCGGAAAACCTTCGGCCTGCATTTTCTTCAACACATCCTGCCAGCGTGACAGGCGTTTGGTATCACCGACCTTCTTGTTGCCCTTGGCGCCCGGCAAATACAACCCTTCAGCATTGAAAGAGTAGACCGGCAGCAAATCGGTTCGCTGCGACGCCGGTTGAATCTGATCGATCAGGCTGTCGAGCACCAGCGGCATGGCATCGGGGGTGGAATAGTACGTCAGCACCATGTGCGCGCGATTCTGGCGCAGTGCCTTGACGTAAGTGATGCGCAGCTTGTCACTGGAGACGCCGAGATGGCGCAGGCTGAAATACTTGGCGATCGCATAGTCTTCGCAGTCGCCAGCGCCCTTCCACAGCGCCTCGATCGGCGTTTCCCAATAATCGACCTCGTGCCACAGGTCGATATCTTCGACATAGCGCACCTGTTTGTTGAAAAACAGGTTCACCACTTTCAGCTTCTCCGTTTCGCTGGCCTGTTGCTGCGTCGCCAACAGATTCTGCCAGGCATCGATGCGCTGCTGCCCGGCACCGAGCGGCCCGTACAGGGCGGTGGCCTTGCGGCTGATCGCGGAAAAATCCCAATCGGCATGCAGACCGCCCAGCATAAGACTGGCCAGCAGCAGTGCGCAGCCTAGCCAGCGCAGAGTCCGAGGGATCGCGAAACGTACCGCCACAGCAGGTTTCCGGGGGGCAGGAAGGAAAGCGTTTGATGGTGAAGCTTAGCCCGTTAAAAAACAATGGCACGATGAGATCATCGGCATCGCGCTAAACTGTTTGCCAAGTATTCCTCTACACGGTTTGACAACTTGTAGGGCAATCACTAGTGTCATTTGGATCCAAATTCAGCCGACCTACAGGGTGCGTAGTCGTGACACAGAAGCCCAAACCGCTACACAGCATTAAAGTCGATGGGCCGATTCCTGCACACCTGGCCCGCTCGATCATCGAAGAAACCCTGCGCGCAGCCATTCTTGATGGTCGCCTGCCGTGCGGCACCGCTCTGCGCCAGCAGGATTTGGCCGATTTGTTCGGGGTCAGCCGCATGCCGGTGCGCGAAGCGTTGCGCCAGCTCGAAGCGCAAGAACTGCTGAGCGTGACCACGCACAAAGGCGCGGTGGTCGCCGCGCTGATTCAGGGCGACGCCACGGAAACCTACGAATTGCGCATTCTGCTTGAGGGCGAAGCACTGCGGCAGTCAATCCCGTCGCTGACGACGGCCGATCACGAGCTCGCCGCCGGCTACATCCGCGAACTCGAAACCCAACACGACTACACCGAAATCGGTCGGCTCAACCGCCTGTTCCACATGGCGCTGTACGCCAAGGCGCCGAACAAGCGCCTGCTGCGTCTGGTCGAGGACGGTCTCAATGAAGAAGAACGCTTTCTGCGTTTCAACCTTGAAGCCATGGGCCTGGGCAAGATTTCCCAGGACGACCACCGCGCCCTGCTGCAAGCCGCGATCGAGCGCGACGTTGAACGCTCGGTGATGCTGCTTGAGCAGCACCTCAACCGTGGTGTCGAGGTGATCACCCGCTATCTCGCCAGTCCTGCCGCGCAAAATCGCAAAGCCCTGCGCTAAAGCCTTAACGCCGGACGCGGATCATTGCGTCCGCCCGGCGAATAACCCGCTTACAAATCCCCTCAACCGGTCGCGCACAAACACTGTGGCGGATCGGCGTCTTCGCTCTAACCTCCCTGCGCCTGTTCGAACGAAATTGCCACCGTGGCAATAACCAAACGGTAATAGCCGTCGCGGTCATTTACCCGCACTCTTGAACGGCCAACCCCAATAAAGAACGGGGGCGCACCGCCTGATCGGTGCAGTCCCCGCAACAGGAACCTACGGAAGGAGCCTTGTCACGGGAAAAGGAAAGTCATGGCGCCGTTTCCGGCCAACTTTCATCCCTCAAACCACACCAATCTTTTTCATTAGAAAGTTGCTTCGAGTGAGGCATTCACTCTTGTCGATCAATTTTGGCCGTTATTGGCTGAAAGGAGTAACTACGCCCAAATAAAACTTAACCCGCAAGTTTTATCGGGGGCACTCATATTTGAAAAACATCCAACTTAAAATAATTAAAATTACACTTGTTAAATGCTTTTGCCGTGTATTACTTTTCTCTCGCCGAGTTTGAACTTCGCTGCAAACTTCGGCACAAGCGATATGCCACACCCATGACGACAGCGGCCCTCCAGCAGGCCGCAGGCTTTAATCGCCAGTACATTCAGTACAACAACTTCCGTCTGGAAGTCTTTGTCGCCGGTCGAAAAGTCACATGTAAGCCTTCGCTCCACTGATTGCGCAGTTGAAACAAAAGTGCCATTCCATAATCAATGATAAAGGACATCATGATGCCCACTAAGCACCAACTCGCCCTGAAGAAAGCCGAACTTAGCATTCACCCGATCTTTTCCGAGATCAACTCGTTATCGGTCTTGCGCCGCTTTATGGAAACCCACGTGTTTGCCGTGTGGGATTTCATGTCGCTGACCAAACGCCTGCAGCAGGAACTGACCTGCACGCGTTTGCCGTGGCTACCGCCGCGTGATCCTCGTGCGGCACGGCTGATCAATGAAATCGTCCTCGGCGAAGAGTCCGACGACCGTCTGGCTCACGGTCACTACAGCCATTTCGAGTTGTACCTGGATGCAATGCGCGAAATCGGCGCGAGTACCACGGCAGTGGAGCGCTTCGTCGCGCTGCAACAGGAAGGCGTGAGCTACGACGTCGCGCTGCAAAGTGTCGAGGTCGATCCGGCCGCCGCGCAGTTTGTCCGCGACACCCTGCACACCGCGCTGAATGCGCCGGGGCACAGCGTTGCCGCCGCGTTTTTGCACGGTCGCGAAAGCGTGATTCCGACCATGTTCCAGCGCATCCTCGACGACTGGGGCATCGGCATCGAGCAAGCACCGACCTTTCGTTACTACCTGGAACGGCACATCGAAGTCGACTCCGAAGACCACGGCCCCGCCGCAGAACAACTGCTCGAGCGTCTGGTCGATGGCGATCCACAGCGCGAAGCCGAGGTCTACGCCAGCGCCGTCGCCGCCGTCGAAAGTCGCATCGCCCTATGGGACGGCCTGCGCCTGAGCATGCGCGAACCGTTGGCGGAGGTGGCGCAATGAATGCCGCCGACTATCAATCCTTCGCCGATACCTGGGAAAGCCGCGCGACCATCCGCACCCGCCCCCGTCGCGTACTGGAAAACGATGAGCGCCTGATCTATCCGCTCAGTCGCCAGCCGCTGGTGCTCAGCGAAACCTTCCTGCGTGAGTGCCCGCAGCAGCGCGATTTTGCGTTGGTGCAGACCTTGTACAAATTCATCAACGACGTAGTGATTTTCGAGACGGAAATCGTCGACAAGACCGCGCGCAGCATCGCCAAGAATCGCTTCGCCGTGGCCTTTCCGTTCGCCTGTCGGTATGACGCGATGACCGTGGTGGTCGACGAGGATTACCACGCGTTGGTAGCGATGGATTTCATGCAGCAAACGGTGGCGATGACCGGCATCGAACCGATTCAGTTGCCCGATGAAATCGAACTCAGCCGAGCGATTCCCGCCGCCGTCGCGTTGGCCCCGGAACACCTGCGCAGCGCCGTGGAATTGATCTGCGTGGCCATCGCCGAAAACACCGTGACCGGCGACGTCGCGGCGTTCGCCCGGGACGACACGGTCAAGCCGTCGATCAAGGGCCTGATGGCCGACCACTTGCTCGACGAGGGCCGCCACTCAAGTTTCTGGGCGCGGATGGTGCGCATCTATTGGCACACCGCGAGCGACGCTGATCGCGAAACCATCGCGCAGATTCTGCCGGTGTTCATCGGCCATTACCTGACCAACGACATCCAGAAATCCTTTGATCTGCGCCTGATCGATGCCCTGCCGGTCAGCCAGATCACAAAGCGATCACTCAAGGACGAAATCGCCGGTCTGGCCTTCCCGATCAATCGCCACCACCCGCTGGTGGGCAACATCGTCAAGTTCTTCCACAACAGTTCGCTGCTCGACACGCCTTGCGTGCAACTCGCCCTGCGCGACTACCTGGTTTGAGGAGGCCGACATGAAACGTCTCGACATTTTGCTGATTGGCGCCAGCCAGGCCATGACCGACCTGGCGCAGGAACTGGAACAACACGGTCACGCATTGACGCGCAGCGGCGCCGCACAATCGACGGTGGATTTGATCATCGACGATGGCTTTATCGGCGCCGGTGATTTCTGCACGATTCCGCATTTGCATCTGCGCTTAGGTATTGGAGCGCAAAGCGCTGCGGGTTTGCCGACACTCGATTTGCTGTGCTTTCTCGGCTCGTCTTTGATCAGCCGTGTGCCGATTGGCGACGAGCCTTCGGGAAACGGCCAGGTATTGCGCCAGCGGGTGCTGACACACGTGGTGGACGAAGTGGCGTTGCTGGTCAGCCGCTTCTCCCGCGATGCGGATTATCTGCAGCAAGCCCATACGGTGACTGCGCCAGATTTCGAGCGGATGGAAAACCTGCTGTTTCTCGACAGCCTGGCCTACATCCATCGCCTCAACCACACGGCGAATCCAGCACTGCTGAAACAGGCGCAAATCCCGCTGATCGAGCGGCTGCAACAGAGCCTGATCGAGCATGCCGAACGTCCGGCGCTGCACCTCGGCGAACGCTCCATCAGCTACCGCCAATTGCACGCCCACAGCCGCGCAATTCAACAGCGTTTGCTGCCGATTCTTGAGCAGCATCCACAGCCGTGGGTGGTTGGTATCTGCCTGCCGAAAAGCCCGGCGCTGTTTGCTTCGATTCTGGCGATTCTCGGCAGCGGTGCGGTGTATCTGCCGCTGGAGCCGAGCCATCCGCTGCAGCGCCAGCAATACATCCTGCACAACGCCGGCGCGTTGCTGTTGCTGCATGACGGCGAGCATCCGCTCAGCGCAACCATGGCAGGGCTGGACGTCAGTCGCATCGACAGCGCCCAAGCAGATCTCAGCCAAGTGTTGATGCGCCAGCGCCCCGCACTCGATGCGCCGTGCATGGCGCTCTACACCTCGGGCACCACCGGGCATCCAAAAGGCGTGCTGCTCAGTCAGACCAACCTCGCGCACTTCACCGCGTGGTACGCCGACTATGTGCAATTGCACGCCGAGAGCCGAGTGTTGCAGTTCTCTTCGCTGAGCTTCGATTCATCGTTGATCGACATCTTCCCGACCCTGCTCACAGGCGCCGAACTGGTGGTGCCGGACGACACGCAACGCCGCGATCCGCTGCAACTGGTCGCGTTGATCCGTCGTCGGCAACTGACTCACGCATTCCTGCCACCCGCGCTGCTGAGCATCCTGCCGCTGGAACAATTGGAAGGCGTGCAAGTGATGACCGGCGGCGATGTCTGCGAGCCGTTCGTCATTGAACAACTGACCCGCCAGGGCACGCTGCACAACCTCTACGGCCCGACCGAAGCCACGGTGTTGATCACTGCGCGACAACTCACACCCGGCGACAGCAACCGCAGCCTCGGCGCGCCGATTGCCAACAGCCAAGTGCTGATTCTCGATGACGATCTGCAACCGGTGCCCGAGCACACCGTCGGCGAGTTGTTCATCGTTGGCCCCGGCGTTTGCCTCGGCTATCTGAACAATCCGCAGCAGACTGCCGAGCGTTATCTGACCCTGCAATTGCCCGATGGCGAAACCCTGCGCGCTTACCGCAGCGGCGACATGGCCAAGTGGGGCGAGCACGGCATCGAGCTGTGCGGACGCCGCGATAATCAGGTGAAGATTCGTGGTTTCCGGGTCGAGCCGGAAGAGATCGAACGCTGCCTGCGCGAGAGCCAGCTGTATCGACAAATAGCCGTGGTGATTGATCCGCAGCGGCGGATTCTGGCGTTCCTCGCGAAGCCACAATCCGACGAATCCCGCGATGCACTGAAGGCCCACGCCCAGCAGTTTTTACCGGACTACATGCAACCGGTGGCGTGGACTGAACTGCCGAGCATGCCGTTCGCCAGCAACGGCAAAGTCGACCGCAAAGCGCTGCTGGAATTGCCGGTGAGCGTGCAGGACAACGGCCCGAAATGTCTGCCGGCGAATGCTGATGAAGCGTTGTTGCTGGAGATCTGGGCCGAGTTGTTGGAGCTGCCTGTTAGCGATATCTCCACCGACGAAAGCTTTTTCAATCTCGGCGGCCATTCGATTCTGTTGTCGCGGATGTTGCTGCGCTTGCGTGAGGAGTTCGGTCGCAGCATCTCGATCAATCGCTTCATCGAACTGCCGACCATCATCAAACTCGCGACGCTGGTGCGCGGCACCGATGACAGCGCGGTACTCAGCGCCCAAGCCATGGCCGACGCCGAGCGCACGCTGGATATCGAACCGCTGCCGATCAGCCGCATGGGCGATGTGCACAAGGTCATCGTCACTGGCGCCAACAGTTTTGTCGGTGTGCACATCGTCGAGGCGCTGCTCGGTTGGGGCGCCAGCGAGGTCGCGTGTCTGGTGCGTGACGGCGGCGGGCAAACGGCGGCGCAGCGCTTTGCGCAGTCACTGCGCGAAAACCGTCTGGAGCATCTGGATCTGAGTCGGGTGCGGGTTTACGCGGCAGATATCACTCGCCCGCAATTGGGCTTGGCCAACGACGATTATCAGCGTCTCGATCGCGAGTTCGGCGCGCTGGTGCACAACGCCGCCAACGTCAATCACGTGCTCGACTACGAATCACTGGCGGCGGACAACGTCGAGCCAATTTTCGCCCTGCTGCGCCTGTGCGAAGGGCAGAGCAAAAAGGTCTTCAATTTTGTCTCGACGCTTTCGGCGTCCAGCACCGTCGACGCCGCCGGCCAGGTGCTGGAATTACCCGCCGCACTGACGCCGCCGATCTACATTCGCAACGGCTACAACCTGTCGAAATGGGTCGGCGAACGCATCCTCGAACGCGCGCGGGAACGCGGCGTACGGGTCAATCTGTATCGACCCGGCAACATCAGTTTCAACAGCCTGAGCGGCGTGTGTCAGCCGCACAAAAACCGTTTGATGCTGATGCTCAAAGGCTCGATTCAGCTCGGCCAGGTGCCGGCCTTCGCGTTGAATTTCGACCTGATGCCGGTGGACTTTCTCGCGCGATTTATCGCCTTCCATGCCAGCCGATATTCGCCCGATCACGCGGTGTTCAACCTGCATAACCCAGAGCCGCTGAGCTGGGATGCCTACGTTGCTTCGTTCCGCGAAACCGGCAGCGAATTTTCACTGGTCAGCGTCGCCGACTGGCAGCAGCAACTCGGTCGCGTCGACGCCGATAACGCGCTGTTCGGCGTGCTCGGTTTCTACCTCAACGGCTTTGAAGAAGACATCGGCGACATCTCCCTGATCGGCCACGCCAACGCTGAAGCCGGCGTCCAGCAAATGGGCGCGCACTACCCGCAGAAATCCCCGGCGCTGCTGCGTCGCGGCTGCGCTTACCTGAAAGAAATCAACTTCATCTGATTCAACAACAAGGAGCAACACCATGAGCACTCTGCAACCCGACACCCTGATCAAAAACCCGCATGGCTGCCACGTTGTGTCTTCGGTGGAAGTGCCGGTCGACGCGGCGCAGGTCTGGGCGGTGGTCGGCAATTTCGGCGGTTTCGACCGCTTCATTCCGGCGCTGTCGCACATCGAAATGACCGGCGAGGGCGTGTCCTCGCTGCGCAAGAAATTTTTCAAGGATGGCAACGTGGTGGTCGAGCAACTCAACTCCCGCGACGACCAGGCGCTGAGCATGACCTGGACGACGATTTACAACACGCTGGGCGTGGCGAATCTGTGGGCGGCGATGAATGTGGAAGCGCTGGCCACGGGCAAATCCCGCGCGACATGGACGATCATTGCCGAGCCTGCCGGCGGTGGCGAAGAGGCGCTGCCGGGGTTCAGGGATTTTGTGCAGGGGTTTGCGGATGAGGCGATGGGGAATGTTTTGAGGCTGTTTGTTTAAGGCTATAGATGTGTGGTGAATGAACCACCGCTTTCGCGAGCAAGCCCGCTCCCACAGGGGAACGCATTCCAACTGTGGGAGCGGGCTTGCTCGCGAAGAACGATAACGCGGTCTCGACTCTGAAAATCAGATTTTGAAACTGTCGACCAACTGCTTCAACCGATTCGCCTGCTGCGACAACGCATCGCAATCCTTCAACGTTTCATTGAGGTTGGCCACGCTCTGCTGGTTCAGCATGTTGATCTGGTTAACGTCGACATTGAGGGTTTCCACCACCGCTGTCTGCTCTTCCGTCGCCGCTGCCACCGACTGGTTCATGCCGTCGATTTCACCGATGCGCTGGGTCACGCTGACCAGGCGCAAACCGGCCTGATTGGCCACTTCCACGCTCTGCTCGCTGGATGCCTGACTGGCGTTCATCGTACTCACCGCTTCACGCGAACCGACTTGCAAGGAAGTGATCATTTTGTGGATCTCTTCCGCCGATTCCTGGGTGCGATGGGCCAGGTTGCGCACCTCATCCGCGACCACGGCAAAACCACGCCCGGCCTCACCGGCACGCGCCGCTTCAATCGCCGCGTTCAGCGCCAACAGGTTGGTCTGCTGCGAGATGCCTTTGATCACATCGAGGATGTGGCCGATGTTGTCGGTACTCGCATTCAAGGTTTCGATCTGCGTGCACGACAGGCTGATTTTCTGCGACAACTCGGTCATCGCCAGAATGGTTTGTTCCACCACCTGACGACCATCGTCAGCCTGCTCGCTCGCACCGCTGGCGTGCTGCGAAGCATCGGCGGCATTGCGCGCGATTTCCTGAGTGGCGGCGCCCAATTCGTTGATCGCCGCCGCGACGCTGTTGGTGCGCGCACTTTGTTCGTCGGAACCGACGATCGAGGCATTGGACGACGCCATCACTCGTTGCGATAAGTCATGCACCTGACGCGTTGCCGAGGACACTTCGGAAATCGACGCGTGGATACGTTCAACGAACTGGTTGAAGGCACTGCCCAGTTCACCGAATTCGTCTTTGCTCTCTACGACCAAACGACGGGTCAGATCACCCTCGCCCTGCGCAATGTCCTGCATCGCACGGCCCATGGTGGTCAGCGGACGCATCAACACGTTGATCAACAGGCTCAGCAGCAAGGCAATCGCGCCCACGGCTACGAACATCGCGATCAGCGCCGAGGTGCGGAATTGGCTGAGTGCGGCGTAGGCTTTGTCGCGATCGATCGACAGACCGATGTACCACTGCGCATTCGGCAGGTCGCTGACCGGGGTGAACGACAGAATGCGTTCCTCGCCGTTGAGCAGCACATTCTGGTTGCCCTTTTCGATGCGCACGTTGCCGTTCGGGTAGATGTCCTTGAGGTTTTTCATCACCTGATCTTTGTCCGGGCTGACGATCACCTGACCGTCAGCGCTGACCAGAAACGCATGGCCGAGGCCACCGAAATCCACCGAGTTGATGATCTTCACCAGGGTTTCCAGGCTTAGGTCACCGCCAACCACACCGAGCAATTCGCCGTTGTGTTTGACCGGCATGGCAATGGTCACCACCAGGCCACCGACAGCGGCCATGTACGGCGGAGTCAGCATGGTTTTGTCGGCGGCGACCGCTTGTTTGTACCAAGGGCGCTGACGCGGATCGTAACCGTCCGGCATCTTCGCGTCAGGGCGCTGGGTGAACACACCGTTGGCCTGACCGACGTAGGTGAACTGGAAGTTCTGGGTGAAGGCCGGTTGATCGACCAGACCCGGCAAGTCGGCGTCTTTGCCCTGATGAGCGACGTTCTGCGCGAGGTTTTCCAGCACCAGAATCCGCCCGCTCATCCAGTTCTGCACGCTGCTGGCGGTCAGATCGCCGGCCTGCTGTACCGAGGATTGGAGGTTCTGGCGAATGGTGTTTCGCTGCAGATAATCGTTGTAGAGGGTGAATAACGCGAAAGCCAGGACCACGACGCCCGAGGCGGCCAACAAAATTTTATGGCTGAACTTGAGATTCATTTCATGGGACTTCTTATGCCGAAGGTGGGGATGCGTTCCAGATGCAACATTCCATGTAGCTCCGATGTTCAGTAGCGCTGAGGGTCAGCCGCTCTGATTTCCAGTGACGGGTAGGCAACGTTCTGCCGGTCGCTCTACTTTGGTGCACGCATGTCTCACCAGTCTGTCGGCACGTGAAGGAGAAATCTTAGGGTTGCGTGGGAAATGGACGGCTTTTGCCTCGGATTCCCGCCGAACGGCGTGCTAGAGCCTGCGCAGCAAAATTTTTCAGGACGGATGTTCGAGCGGCGGTTGCAAAACCTGTAACCCTTGATAACAATGCGACTAATTATCATTTGTGACGTTTTGGCAGCCGCGTTCATGTCCTCACCCGAGTTCGCCGTTCAGGCGCTTTACAGTAGTCATCACGGCTGGCTCAACGCTTGGCTGCGCGCACGGCTGGGCAACGCAGCGGATGCGGCGGATCTGGCGCAGGACACCTTCGTGCGTCTGCTGCAACGCACCGAACGCCTAGAACTGAAAGCGCCCCGCGCCTTTTTGCGCACCATCGCCCGTGGTCTGGTGATCGACCATTGGCGCCGCGAGGAAATCGAACGCGCCTACCTGGAAACCATCGCCCATTTGCCCGAAGCCGAAACGCCGAGTGCCGAAGCCCGTGCGCTGGTGATCGAATTGCTCGAAAGCATCGCGCGCATGCTTGAAGGACTGAAGCCGAAAGTGCGTCAGGCATTTCTCCTGGCGCAGTGCGAAGGTTTGACCCACAAGCAGATTGCCGAGCAGATGGGTTTGTCGCTGCGCTCGGTGGAACGTTACGTCGCCGATGCGCTGTATCACTGCTACGTGCTGCGGTACGAAAGCTGATGGCTGTGGATAACTTGTCCCTCGGCCGCCGCGCCGAACCTCCGCAAAAAGCAGTGAAGCAAGCCATTCACTGGCTGCTGCGTCTGCGTAATAACCATGGCAATGCGCGGCTGAATCGCCAGTGCGAACAGTGGCGCGCCGAGCATCATGAGCATGAATTGGCCTGGCAACGCGTGCAGTCGCTGCACGCCGAGTTGAGCAACAACCTGCGCGCGGTGCCGGGCGCACAAGTGGCATTCAATACCCTGGAGAACAGCGCGCAGGGACTGAATCGTCGGCAGGCGTTGAAGCTGTTGTCTGGCGCAGTGTTGATGGGCTCCGCCGCATGGTTGGCCAAAGACACGGCCGCGTGGCAGCAATGGAGCGCCGATTACGCCACGGCCACCGGCGAGCGGCGTGGTTTCCAGTTACCGGACGGCACGCGGATCGAACTCAATACCGCCAGCGCGGTGGATCTGGATTACACCGCGCAACAACGGCTGATCAAACTGACGCGTGGCGAAATCATCGTCACCTGTGGTGGCGCCGATGAAGGCGCTGATTTTGAACGGCCGCTGCGCGTGCATAGTCGTCACGGATCCTACGAGCCGCAGAATGCGCGGTTCATCCTGCGTCAGGACAGCGATTGCACGCGGCTGAGCGTCACCCACGGGCAGGTGGCCATTCACTCTGCCGGGACTGTTATCGAAGCGCTGGCCGGACAGAGTTATCTGATCGATCCCTATCAAGTGCGTCCGGCACCGGCGCTGGATATGGATGCGGGCGCGTGGGTCGACGGCTTGATCGTTACCCGCAACATGCGTCTGGGCGATTTCCTCAAGGAAGTCGGCCGCTATCGTCAGGGTTTTCTGAATTGCGCATCAGAGGTTTCCGATTTGCGCCTGTCCGGCGTGTTCCGCCTCGAAGACACCGACAAGTTGCTGGCCATTCTGCCGCAGACCTTGCCGGTGCAGTTGCGCTATCGCACACGCTGGTGGGTGACCCTGGAACGTGTGGTCTGAAATTATTTTGGCGGGTTTTTGCGGCAAGTCCGGCTTAGTCAGTAAGCACTTCAATTCAAGCGTTTGCGACTTCCTACGGAAACCTACAATGACTGTCCGCGCCACCTGTAAGAACCCTCTGAATTTCACCTGCGAATCGGGCCTGTTGCGCCACGCCATTCGGGCGGCGCTGTTTTCCACCGCGCTGGGCGTCGCTGTGCTGCCAAGCGTCAGCGTGGCGGCCGACACCGTTAACAGTGAAGTCGGCCAGCGCTACAACATCGCTGCCGGGCCGCTGGGCGAAGCGCTGAATCAGTTCGCGCGCCAGGCCGGCATCACCTTGTCAATGACGCCGCAGCAAACTCAAGGCCGGCAATCGCCGGGTGTACAGGGTGAATATTCGACCGATCAGGCGCTGAGCCATTTGCTTGGCGGATCCGGTCTGGAAGCGGTCAGTCAGGATGGCAGCAGCTACGTCCTGCGCGCGATCGCCGAGACCGAAGCGCTGGCCCTGCCGACCACCGACATCAAAGGCTTCGCCCTCGGCAACGCGCTGGGCAGCATGGACGGCTACAACGCAACGCACAGCCAGATTGCCACCAAAACCAGTACCGCATTGCTGGAAACCTCGCAGAGCGTGTCGGTAGTCACTCGCGAGCAAATGGACGACCAAGGTTCGCAAACCGTCTCGCAAACCATGCGCTACACCCCGGGTGTGCTGACCAATCCGTATGGCGCGACCCATCGCTATGACTACGTGGCGATGCGCGGCTTCAACGACGGCTCGGTGGATAACATTTACCTCGACGGCCTCAAGTCGATGGGCGACAGCGGCACTTACAGCACCATGCAGGTCGACCCGTATTTCCTGGAACGCGTGGACATTCTCAAGGGGCCGTCGTCGGTTCTGTATGGCCGCAGTTCGCCGGGTGGCCTGGTGGCACTGACCAGTAAAAAGCCGCTTTACGAGGCTTACCATCAGGTGCAAGCCACCGTCGGTACGCAAGGTCAGCGCGGGGTCAGTTTTGACTTCAGCGGCCCGGTCGATGACGACAAGCGCATTGCCTATCGTCTGATCGGGTTAACGGATCAGTCCGACACGCAGTTCGACCACAACAAGGAAAAACGCTTTGCGCTGTCGCCAACCGTCAGCATCGATTTCAATGAAGACACGTCGCTGACCTTGCAGGCGTATCTGCAACACGATCCGGATGGCGGCTACCACGGCGGCGTGCCGGCGGACGGCACGATCCATCAGCGCAACGGCAACCGGATCTCCCCGCACTTCTTCGAGGGTGAGCCGGGGATCGACGGTTACTCGCGTGATCAGCAGTCATTCGGTTATCAGTTCGAACATCGCTTCAATGATGTCTTCACCGCGCGACAGAACTTCCGCTACCTCGATTCCAAAGTGAACATGGATCAGGTCTATGCGTATGGCTGGACGACGCCGACCAGCAACGAGCTGAACCGCTACTACACCGGCGGTGATGAGCGTCTGCATGCGTTCATCGTCGACAACATGCTTCAGGCCGAATTTTTCACCGGCGCGACCAAGCACACCGTGTTGATGGGTGCGGATTACCAGCGGCGTAAAACTGTGGTCGACTGGACCAGCGGCGGTCTCGCGCCGATCAATGCGTTCAACCCGGTGTACGGCAACTCGGCGATCGATATGTACGGCGAGACCAGCTATCTGCGTCGTCTGGAGCAGACCGGCGTATACCTGCAAGACCTGATCGAGATGGATAAATGGCGCTTCTCGCTGGGCTTGCGTCAGGATTGGGTCGAGACTTCCGATGAGAACCGCATCGCTGAAGCGGGGCGTCCGGAAGGTACAGAGATCAACGACCGACGCACCAAACTGACCGGCCGCGCGGGTGCGTTGTACCTGTTCGATAACGGTCTGGCGCCTTACGTCAGCTACTCGGAATCGTTCAACCCGAACTCCTATGCCGACAGCGCCGGTAATCCGTTGGCGCCTACCGATGGCACGCAGTGGGAAGTCGGTTTGAAGTACCAACCGCCGGGCACTGACAATCTGTTCACCGCGTCGCTGTTCCGCATCGACCAGGAGAACCTGGCGACCAAACTGCCGCAGGAAAACTTCTACCGCGCTGTAGGCGCTGTCCGCTCGCAAGGTCTGGAGCTGGAAGCGCACATGCAACTGACCGACAACCTGAAAGTGCTCGGCAGCTACACCTTCACCGACATCGAATATTCGAAGTCGATGGTCAGCACCTTAAGCACGCCGACCGATGTGATCGAGAACAAAGGCAACTCGCCAACGCAGGCGCCGCGACACATGGCGTCGTTGTGGGCTGACTACAAGTTCGACAGCGCAGCGCTCGATGGCCTGCGTCTGGGCGGTGGTGTGCGTTATGTCGGTTACAGCTGGGCGGATGCGGAAAACACCTTAAAGGTGCCGTCCTACACACTCTTCGACGCCTCGATCGGTTATGACTTGGGCAAGGTTGGCTTGAAGGGCGTCGACGTACGCCTGAACGCGAACAATCTGACCAACGAGTCCTACGTCGCTTCCTGCGCGAGTCTGAACTTCTGCTACATGGGCGAAGAGCGCAACGTCGCGGCGACGGTCAGCTACCAGTTCTAAGTCATTTGTCTCGTGCATAAAAAAGCCAGCCCCTGAATTTCAGGGGCTGGCTTTGTCGTTTCAGTGGGGAAATTTTCATGCGTGCGTTTCTGGTTTTGTTGCATCGCTATATCGGTTTGGCCACTGCAGTGTTTTTGCTGCTGGCCGGGATTACCGGAAGCATTCTGGCGTTCAACCATGAGCTGGATGAGTGGCTGAATCCGCAATTTTATTCGGCGTCTGCCGAGGGTTCGCGATTGCCGCCGGGCGAGCTGGTTGATGCGGTGCAGTCTGCGCATCCGAAGCTTCAGGTCTGGTACATGGAGTATCCGCATGAGGCCGGGCATACCGCGCTAATGGCGGCGGTGCCACGTAACGATCCGGCGACGGGCAAGCCGTTCGATGAGCGCAATCAGGTGTTCTATCTGGATCCGGTGAATGCTGAGCAAACGGGTCAGCGTTATTGGGGCGAGTGCTGTTTTCAACGGGAGAATTTCGTCCCGTTCATTCTCGAATTCCACTACAACCTGACGCTGCCGAGAAACTGGGGACTGTGGTTGATGGGCCTGGTGGCAATCGCGTGGGTGATCGATTGTTTTGTGGCGCTGTGGCTGACGTTGCCGCGTGGCAAGCCGTTCTGGAAGAAGTGGTCGACGGCCTGGAAGGTCAAGGGCGGGCATGCCTATCGGCTTAACTTCGATCTGCATCGCGCGGGTGGATTATGGCTGTGGCTGTTGTTGCTGCCGATCGCGGTGAGCAGCGTGGCCATGAACTTGCCGAGTCAGGTGTTCAAGCCTGCGGTGTCGCTGTTTTCACCGATTGAGCCGAGCGTCTACGAGGCGCGAGGACGAATGCCTTCCTCAGAGTTGGGGGTGACTCGATTGAGTTATCAACAGGCGTATGAGAGGGCATTGGAAGAGGGGAAAAGGTTGGGGCTGACAGCGGCGATTGGGGAGTTGTATTACAGCTTTGAGTACAACTTCTACGGCGCAGGATTCGGGCAGCATGACACTGAAGCACATGGCAAATCCTGGCTGTTCTTTCACGGTACCGATGGGCGATTGTTAGGGCAGGAAATTGCGGGACAGGGGACGTTAGGGGAACAATTCTACCGGCTGCAGTTACCGATACACGGTGGACGGATCATTGGTGTGACGGGGCAAGTATTGATCGCGGTGTTAGGTGTTTTGATTGCGGGGTTGTCAGGGACTGGCGTCTACATCTGGTGGCGCAAATGGCAGGCTCGACGTATCAGCAGGGCACGTAAAGCGCTTTGATCACTGAATTGTGCAGACCCTGAAATGACAAAACCCCTGTCTGCGTTAGCAGACAGGGGTTTCGGAATTTAATCTTGACGATGACCTACTCTCACATGGGGAAACCCCACACTACCATCGGCGATGCATCGTTTCACTACTGAGTTCGGGATGGGATCAGGTGGTTCCAACGCTCTATGGTCGTCAAGAAATTCTTTATCTGGCCCGTCAACACGGTAACAAGCCAGCAAAAACAGATACTTCTACTAAAACAAAACCCCAACCGCTTTCGCAATTGGGGTTTCGGAATTTAATCTTGACGATGACCTACTCTCACATGGGGAAACCCCACACTACCATCGGCGATGCATCGTTTCACT